>JACPJY010000051.1 GCA_016187325.1 Rhodospirillales bacterium
ACCTTGGCCGCCTTCAACGCTTTCTTGAGGTCGTCGTACTCGGGGCAGCCGAAGAAACAGACGTCGTCGAGGCGCTTCAACATCGCCTTCGCCTGTTCCGGCTGCCCGGTCTCCAGATAAAGCTCGCCGAGATACTCGAGCGCGCCGCGGTGGTCCTTATCGATGCCGAGCGCCTTCTGGTAGTACGCAAGCGCTTTGTCCTTCATGCCCAGCTTGCGGTGCGCGTAGCCGAGCAGGTTCCAGGCGTCGGCGTCGGCGGGCACCTTCGTCACCGCCGCCTGCAACAGCGGCACGGCGGCGCGGAAGTCCTTCTTGTCGATCGCCGCCTGCGCCTGCGTCAGCTCGGTGATCCTGGGCGTCGAGCTGCCGCCACCGCCGCCGGCGGCGATCGCCGGGCCGGCCCCCGCGACGAGGCCGAAGCAAAGGGCGAGACCGGCGATCAGCGCGGTCAACGTCTTCATCGGGTACACCCCTTTTTGTTGTTTGATTTGGCGAAAGCAGAGCCCTAATCCGCCGCTGCGTCAACCCGGGACGTATGCGTATCCCGATCACGTCACCGCGACGGCGGCGTCACGGTTGCGTTTCGCGGCTCAGCGCCTCGCGGCGCAGGATGTAGAGCCCGCTCACGACGACGATGCCGGCCCCGGTGAGCGTCCACTCGTCCGGCAAATCGCCCCATACCAGGAAGCCGAACAGGATCGCCCACAGCAAATTCGAATACTTGAACGGCGACACCAGCGCCGCCTCGGCCAGCCGGAAGCACTCGATCAGCAGGAAGTGCGCGCTACCGATCAGGACGCCGCTGAATACCATGAGCGCGAGGTCGAAGGCGGCGACCGGCTGCCATCCGAACGGCGCCGTGGCCAGTCCCGCCAGCACCACCGCCGTGGTCGACGTGCACAGCAACGCGATCGACGATTCGCCGGTCGAGATCTTGCGCGTGATCAGGTCGCGGAGCGCCCCGCACAGGCTCGCCGTCAACGGCAGCAGCGCCGCCCACTGGATCGCCTCGCCGGTCGGCCGGGTAATAATAAGGACTCCGATGAAGCCGACCAGCACCGCCGTCCACCGCCGCCAGCCGACGATCTCGCCGAGCATCGGCGTCGCCAGCGCGGTCACGAACAGCGGACCCGCGAAGGTGATGGCGATGGCCTCGGCGAGCGGCATGAAGGCGAGGCCGGTGATGAACAGGAAGGTGCCGGTGCAGACGCACGTCGCGCGCAACGCGTGGGCGCCCTTGCTGTTGACCCGGAGCACGGCGAGGCCGCCCGCCCGCCACACCAGCAGCGCCACCGGCAGGATCACGAAGATGCCGCGCAGGAACATGATCTGGCCGGTCGGGTAGCCGGCGGTCAGCCATTTCAGCACCGTGTCGTTGACGGTGAGCAGCGCCGAGCCGAGCAGCATGAAGACGATGCCCCGGCCGGGGGCGATGGATCGGCTGAGCGCCTCCACCGGCTACGCCCCGTAGAGATAGGTGACGATGGCGACCGAGCCGGCGATGCCGGCGACGTCGGCGGAAAGCCCGGCGACCAGCGCATGGCGGATGCGCCGAATGCCGACGGCGCCGAAGTAGACGGCGAGCACGTAGAACGTCGTCTCGGTCGAGCCCTGGATGGTGGAGACCAGATAGCCGGTGTAGCTGTCGGGGCCGATCGCCGGGTCCTGGATGATCGAGGCCAAAAGCCCGTAGGCGCCGGAGCCGGACAACGGCCGCAGCAGCGCCATCGGCAGCGCCTCCGCCGGCAGGCCGACGTGACTTGTGACGGCGCCGAGGGGACCCACCAGCATGTCCATGGCGCCGGAGTTGCGGAACATCGCCACCGCCACCAGGATCGCCACCAGATAGGGGATGATGCGCAGCGCCACCTGGAAGCCGTCCTTGGCGCCCTCGACGAATGCCTCGTAGACGCGCACCCGGCGCCATGCGCCGAAGCCGAGCAAGGCGACCATCAGCCCGGGAATGATCCACGGCGCGATGGCGCGGCCGTGGAACACGGTGAGCGGGATCAGCGCCGCGATGCCGAGCAGCGTCAGCATCGACGCCCACATCGGATAGCC
>JACPJY010000052.1 GCA_016187325.1 Rhodospirillales bacterium
CTTCTCCAAGGCCACCGAACTGAAGAAGCGCATCTGGTTCACGTTGGGCGCGCTGATCATCTACCGGCTCGGCACCTACATCCCGCTGCCGGGGATCGATCCGATCGTGCTGAAGGACATCTTCCAACAGAACCAGGGCGGCATCCTCGGCATGTTCGACATGTTCGCTGGCGGCGCGCTGGGACGAATGACCATCTTCGCCCTCAACATCATGCCCTACATTTCGTCGGCCATCATCATGCAGCTGATGAGCGCCGTGTCGCCGCAGCTCGAGGCGTTGAAGAAGGAAGGCGCAGCCGGCCGCAAGAAGATCAACCAGTACACCCGCTACGGCACCGTACTGATCGCCGCGTTCCAGGCCTACGGTATCTCGGCCGGACTTGAGGGGATGAGCTCGAGCGCCGGGCCGGCGGTTCATGATCCGGGACTGTTCTTCCGCTTCCAAGTGGTGGTGACGCTGGTCGGCGGCACCATTTTCCTGATGTGGCTGGGCGAGCAGATCACGGCGCGCGGGATCGGCAATGGCATATCGCTGATCATCCTGGCGGGCATCGTCGCCAATCTGCCGCAGGCCCTCGCCGGGACTCTGGAACTCGGTCGGACCGGCGCGCTGTCGACGGCATTCATCGTGTTCCTGCTTGTGATGTCGGTCGGCGTCATCTTCTTCATCGTGTTTGTCGAGCGCGCCCAGCGCCGAATCATCATCCAGTACCCGAAGCGCCAGCGTGGCAATAAGATGACTGGCGGAGAAAGCTCGCACCTGCCGTTGAAGCTCAATACCTCCGGCGTGATTCCACCGATCTTCGCCAGTTCGATCCTGCTGCTGCCGATCACGGTGATCGGATTTTCAGCAGGCACCGGGCCGGAATGGTTGACCTCGGTCGCTGCTTACCTGGGCCGCGGCCAGCCGGCGTATCTGATCATTTACATCTCGATGGTGGTATTCTTCGCGTTCTTTTACACGGCGGTCGTCTTCAACCCCACCGATACGGCCGACAACCTGAAGCGTTACGGCGGCTTCGTGCCCGGTATCCGGCCCGGCAAGAACACCGCCGACTATCTCGATTGGGTGCTGACGCGGCTGACCACCGTCGGCGCCGCCTATCTTGCCGCCGTCTGCCTGTTGCCTGAGCTACTGATCTCGCAGTACTCGGTGCCGTTCTATTTCGGCGGCACCAGCCTGTTGATCGTCGTCACCGTCACCATGGATACCGTCGCGCAGGTGCAATCGCACCTGCTAGCCCATCAGTACGAGGGACTGATCAAGAAGGCGAAATTGCGGGGACGGCGGTAATGAACTTGATCTTGATGGGTCCCCCGGGAGCCGGGAAGGGGACCCAGGCGAAGCGTCTCGAGGCGAATCATGGAATCGTCCAGTTGTCGACCGGTGACATGCTGAGGGCGGAAGTGGCGAGCGGCAGCGAGCTCGGCCGCCAGGCCAAGAAGGTGATGGAGACGGGCGGTTTGGTTTCGGACGAGTTGATCATCGCCATGCTGTCGGCGTGCATTGAGCGCGACGATTGTCGGAACGGCTTCATCCTCGACGGTTTTCCACGCACCTCGCGACAAGCTGAGGCGCTCGACAGGATGCTCAAGGAAAAGGGCATGAAGATCGACCACGTCATCGAGTTGACTGTCGACGACGGCGCGATCGTGAGACGGATTACCGGGCGCTATACCTGCACCAAGTGCGGCACGGGCTATCACGACGAGTTTCAGAAGCCGGCCAAAGCGGGAGTCTGCGACAAGTGCGGCGGCCGCGAGTTCACCCGCCGCGCCGACGACAACGCGGAAACCGTGCGGGCCCGCCTCAAGGCCTATCACGACCAAACGGCACCGGTGATCGCCCATTATCGCAAGAAGGGGGTGATGGAAAGCGTCGACGGTATGGCCGCGATCGACGACGTGACCTTGGCGCTGAACGCCGCCGTAAGCCTATGAAAAGGACGCCGAAACTGCGGATGGAGCGTGTTGACTTGAGGCTGTCAAGCCCTATAATCGCGCCTCTTCCGGCACCCGGCGGACAAAAATATTGTTTAATTTCCATAGTTTGAGGAGAACGATCCTTGGCGCGCATCGCTGGCGTTAACATCCCGACCGCGAAGCGAGTCGTGGTCGCGCTCACTTACATTCACGGTATCGGCAGGACATCGGCGCGGAAGATTTGCGAAGCCATCGGCATTCCGCCCGAACGGCGGGTCAACGAGCTCACCGAACAAGAGGTCGTGCGCATCCGCGAGGCCATCGACCAGGACTTCCAGGTCGAGGGCGACCTCAGGCGCGAGGTAGCGATGAACATCAAGCGGCTGATGGACCTCGGCTGTTACCGGGGACTCAGGCATCGCCGTGGATTGCCGGTGCGCGGCCAGCGGACGCATACCAATGCGCGTACCCGCAAGGGACCGGCCAAGGCGATCGCCGGCAAGAAAAGAATACTGACCAAGACCTAAGGAACCGGAATGGCACAAGTACCCACTCAACGACCGCGTCGCCGCGAGCGCAAGAACATCGTCTCCGGCGTTGCTCACGTGAACGCGTCGTTCAACAACACCGTTATCACCATCACCGACGCGCAGGGCAACACTATTGCCTGGTCGTCGTCCGGGGCGAAGGGGTTCAAGGGGTCGCGGAAATCGACACCGTACGCCGCCCAGGTTGCCGGCGAGGATGCGGGGCGCAAAGCGATGGAACACGGCATGAAAACCCTCGAGGTCGAGGTCAAGGGCCCGGGCTCGGGCCGCGAATCGGCATTGCGCGCGCTGCAGGCGGTCGGTTTCACGATCACCGCCATTCGCGACGTGACGCCGATACCCCACAACGGCTGCCGGCCGCGAAAGCGGCGCCGGGTCTAGGGCGGCGGAAGATACGCCGCGTCCGACGCGGCGGGGATGCAAAGAGACATCCCGAGAACCGCTGGCCCCTCAGGGGAATTGGCGGAACGGATACCAAGGAGGGGACTGATTCCCCGGAGCTTTCGATCAACGTCGTAAGCGTGAGGTCACCCAAGTGATTCAGAAAAATTGGCAGGAATTGATTAAACCCACGAAGCTCAACGTCCAACCCGGGACCGACGCAATGCGAACGGCGACCATCGTCGCCGAGCCGCTGGAGCGCGGCTTCGGCTTGACGTTGGGCAACGCGCTCAGGCGCGTGCTGCTGTCATCGCTCCAGGGCGCGGCAGTAACGTCGCTGCAGATCGACGGCGTGCTGCACGAGTTCTCGTCCATACCGGGCGTCCGCGAGGATGTCACCGACATCGTCCTCAATATCAAGTCGTTGCACATCCGCATGTCCGCCGAAGGGCCGAAGCGGATGACGCTGAAGGCACAAGGTCCTGCCGAAGTGAAAGCAAGCGCGATCGAGGCCGGCCCCGACATCGAAATCATGAATCCGGATCTGGTGATCTGCCATCTCGACAAGGGCGCCAAGCTGAACATGGAACTGACGGTCGAGAACGGCAAAGGTTACGTGCCGGCCAACCAGAACCGTCCCGAAGACAGTCCGATCGGCCTAATTCCGGTGGATGCGGTGTATTCGCCGGTGCGCAAAGTCTCCTACAAAGTCGAGAACACCCGCGTCGGCCAGGTCACCGACCACGACAAGTTGATTCTGGAGGTTACCACCAACGGCGCCGTTACCCCCGAGGACGCGATGGCTCTCGCCGCCCGCATCCTGCAGGATCAGCTGAGCCTGTTCATCAATTTCGAAGAGCCGCGCGCCGCACACGCCGAAGAGATGCGCGAGGAACTGCCGTTCAACAAGAACCTGCTACGCAAAGTGGACGAACTCGAGTTGTCGGTGCGCTCAGCCAACTGCCTCAAGAATGACAACATCATCTACATCGGCGACTTGGTACAGAAGAGCGAGACCGACATGCTGCGCACTCCCAACTTCGGGCGAAAATCTCTCAATGAAATCAAGGAAGTGCTGGGACAGATGGGCCTGCATCTGGGGATGGAGATCCCGAACTGGCCGCCGGAGAACATCGAGGAGATGGCGAAGAAGCTGGAAGACCCGTTCTGAAGCCGGAACGGCAAACCCTCGTTTAAAGAACTAATATGCGTGCGTGTAAAATGGCACGCGCACGAAAGCAAAGAGGAGCCTAAACCATGCGGCACCGTAAAAGCGGACGCAAACTCAACCGCACCAGCAGCCACCGCAAAGCCATGCTGTCGAACATGACGGTGGCGCTCATCATCCACGAGCAGATCAGCACCACCCTGCCGAAGGCGAAGGAAGTACGGCGCGTCGCCGACAAGATGATCACCCTCGGCAAGCGCGGCACCCTGCACGCGCGGCGTCGCGCCCACTCGTTCCTGCGCGACGAGGCGTCGGTCGCCAAGCTGTTCGGGGCACTCGCCGAGCGTTATAAGCAGCGCAACGGCGGCTACACGCGGGTGCTGAAGGCCGGCTTCCGATACGGCGACGCGGCGCCGATGGCGATGGTCGAGTTGATCGACCGCGATCTGGAGGCCAAGGGCGCCGAGGACAAGGCTCGTCATGCGCGCGAACAGCAAACCGAAGGGGCCAGCGACGCCGCCTGAGCGCCGCCCGGCACCGCCACCGGAAGCGCGTCCACGAAGGCAGCCCAAGGGCTGCCTTTGCCGTTTCCGGGATGCTAAAATCGGTCCGAAGTGCCAACCGAGACTCGGCTGGGAGGATTGACGTGGTGCGCATGGCAGACAGGATGGCCGCTGCCGCCGTGTTGGCGGCGGTATTCATCGCCGTAACCGCCGGTGCCGCCGAAAAGCAGGTGCCGCCGTCGCGAGACGCGGTGACTATGTCGTTCGCGCCGCTGGTCAAGAAAGCGGCGCCAGCGGTGGTCAACATTTACGCCCGCAAGATCGTCCGCCAGCGCGGCAGCATACCGCTGTTCGATGATCCGTTCTTCCGCCGTTTTTTCGGCGAGGAGTTCGGCCTCGGCGTGCCGCGCCCGCAGCTCCAGAACTCCCTGGGATCCGGGGTGATCGTCCGCGCCAACGGTCTGATTGTCACCAACAAACACGTTATCGAGGGCGCCGACCAGATCAATGTGGTGCTGGCGGACCGGCGGGAATTTGCCGCCAAGATCGTGGTCTTCGACGATCGCACCGATCTCGCTGTGCTGCAGATGGACGCCGTCGACGCACCGTTGCCGGTGCTGGAACTTGGCGATTCCGACGATATCGAGGTCGGCGATCTGGTACTCGCCATCGGCAATCCGTTTGGCGTCGGTCAGACGGTGACCGGCGGCATCGTGTCGGCACTGGCGCGTACCCGAGTCACACCTTCGGACCTGAATTTCTTCATCCAGACTGACGCCGCCATCAATCCCGGCAATTCCGGCGGCGCGCTAGTCACCATGAACGGCAAGTTGATCGGCGTAAACACCGCGATCTACTCGAAATCCGGCGGCTCGCTCGGCATCGGCTTCGCCATTCCGTCGAACATGGTGCGCGCCGTCATCACCGGCATCACCAAGGACGGCAAGCTGGTGCGGCCATGGCTGGGGGCGATGGGCCAGAGTGTCTCGCAGGACATTGCCACATCGCTCGGCCTCAAGCGACCGACCGGGGTACTGATCAGCCACGTCTACAAAGGCGCCGCCGCCGATGTCGCCGGGTTGCGCGTCGGCGACGTGGTGCTGGCGGTCAACGGCCACGAGGTCGACGACCCGAAAGCGTTGCAGTTCCGCATCGCGACACTGCCCATCGGCGACACGGTGGCGCTCAGGGTGTGGCGGCGCGGCGGCACCGCGGCGCTGAAGTTGGTGCTGGCGCCGGCACCGGAGAATCCACCGCGCGCCGTCACCGGGCTCGACGGCCGGCATCCGTTGGCCGGGGCGACGGTCGCCAACATGTCGCCGGCGCTGGCCGAAGAACTGGGGCTGGATCCGTTCGCCAAGGGGGTGATCATCCTCGATTTGCATCGCGGTTCGCCAGCCAGCCGGCTCGGCTTCCGCGCCGGCGACATGGTGCGCGCCGTCAACGGCGCCGATGTCGCCACGGTGGCGGATTTGAAGACGGTCTTGGAACGTCGCGTCGACCGCTGGCAGATCAACATCGACCGCGGCGGCGAATCCATGAAACTCATCATCAACGGCTGAAGATGATACCCAGGTGGGCCCGGTGCGAGTTGGCGGCGGACCGGATTATGCGCTAACGTCTGCATGTCCCGGCGCCGGCGGCGTCGGCCAAAAAATCGGTTACCAGGTTTTCAGGGAGGACTCGATGAGCGGCAAGGAAATCACCATCGCTGCCGCGGACGGCGGCAAGTTCATGGGCTATCTGGCGGCCCCGGCTTCCGGCAAGGGGCCCGGCGTGGTGGTGATCCAGGAAATCTTCGGCGTCAACAAAATTATGCGCGAGATCACCGACGGCTTCGCTCAGGCCGGCCACGTGGCGCTGTGCCCCGACTTGTTCTGGCGCCAGCAGCCGGGCATCCAGCTGACCGACCAGACCGAGGCGGAATGGGCGCGCGCCTTCGAGCTGTTCAACGGCTTCGATCTCAAGAAGGGCGTCGATGACCTGAACGCCACCATCGAGACGCTGCGGAAGCAGAAAGGCTGCACCGGTAGGGTCGGCACCGTTGGCTTCTGCCTCGGTGGCCGGCTCGCCTACCTGACGGCGACGCGCACCAAGGCCGACGCCGCCGTCAGCTATTATGGCGTGATGTTGACCGAGCACGTGAAGGAGCCGGTAAAGGCGCCGCTGATGCTGCACATCGCGACCGAGGACGAATACGTGCCAAAGGACCAGCAGGCGAAGATCCATGCAGCGCTAAAAAGCAACCGCAAGATAACCATCTACGACTACAAGGGGCAGAACCACGCCTTCGCCCGCGTCGGCGGCAAGCATTACGACAAGGCGTCGGCCGATCTCGCCCGCAAGCGCACTCTCGACTTCTTCAAGGCGAACCTAGGCTGACCTGGCAGATGAGAGGAGCGGCGCACCATTCGCAAATCTAGGCCCGGGATCGGCGGGGACACGAGCACGCTGTTCGAGAAAAGCGCGCCGCGGCCGTTGGCCGACCGGCTGCGGCCGAAGACGCTCGACGAAGTGGTCGGCCAGGACCACCTGCTGAAGGGCGACGGGCCGATCGCCCGCATGGTTGCCGCCGGGCAGCTTAGCTCGATCGTGCTGTGGGGGCCGCCCGGCTCCGGAAAGACCACCATCGCGCGTCTGCTCGCCCACCAGACCGACCTGCATTTCGAGCGGTTGTCGGCGGTGTTCTCGGGGGTCGCGGACTTGCGCCGGGTGTTCGACGCCGCCCGCGGCCGTCGCGAGATGGGGCAGGGCACGCTGCTGTTCATCGACGAAATCCACCGTTTCAATCGAGCCCAACAGGACGGCTTCCTGCCGTACGTCGAGGACGGTACGGTGATCCTGGTCGGCGCCACCACGGAGAACCCGTCGTTCGAGCTCAATGCGGCGTTGCTGTCACGAACCCAGGTGCTGGTGTTGAACCGGCTCGACGAAGCCTCGCTCGAGATACTGCTTCAGCGAGCCGAGGTCGACACCGGCCGCGCCCTGCCGCTCGATGCCGACGCCCGCACTGCACTGCGCGCCATGGCCGACGGCGACGGCCGATATCTCTTGAACATGGTCGAAGCGGTGCTGACCTCGCCCGACAAACCGCTGCTCGATACCAAGGCGCTGGCCGCCATCGTGCAGCGGCGGGTGCCGCTTTACGACAAGTCGCAGGAAGGCCACTACAACCTGATCAGCGCGTTGCATAAGTCGCTGCGCGGCTCCGACACCGACGCGGCGCTTTATTGGCTGGCGCGCATGCTGGCCGGCGGCGAGGATCCACGTTACATCGCCCGCCGGTTGGTGCGCTTCGCCAGCGAGGACATCGGCCTCGCCGACCCGCAGGCCCTGGTGCAGGCGCTTGCCGCCTGGGAG
The DNA here is from genome assembly GCA_016187325.1 of Rhodospirillales bacterium. GTDB lineage: Bacteria > Pseudomonadota > Alphaproteobacteria > Rhodospirillales > Casp-alpha2 > JACPJY01. The sequence continues at coordinate 7,884 of JACPJY010000052.1, forward strand.
ACCTATGAACGCTTGGGCTCGCCGGAAGGCGAGTTGGCGATCGTGCAGTGCGTGATCTATCTCGGCACCGCGCCCAAGTCGAACGCCGCCTACGTGGCGGCGGGGGCGGCGGCGCAGGCGGCCCGGGAGAGCGGCTCGCTCGATCCGCCAAAGCACATCCTGAACGCGCCGACGACGCTGATGCGCGAGCTCGGCTACGGCAAGGGCTATGAATACGACCACGACGCCGAGGAGGGCTTCTCCGGCCAGAACTATTTTCCCGACGGCATGGCACGCAAGCGCTTCTACCGGCCGGGCGAGCGCGGCTTCGAGCTCGAGATCATGAAGCGGCTCGACTATTGGGACGGCCTCAGGAAGAAAAAGAAGACGGATTGACCCGACCGCGGCCGCTCCGGCGTCGAATACGACGCAGGGTGCGTTCTATTTTGTGCCGGCACCGGGAGCGGCCCGGCTGAGCCACACCAGCACCGGCAGCGCGGCGGCCTGCAAAAGCACCGAGGCGACGACCAACGCCATGATGGAGCGGTCGTAAAGCGCGCCCAGGGTGACGCTGCCGGCGAACCAGGCAACGCCGTAGACGGCGTTGAAGATGCCGTAGGCGGTGCCTCGCCGGTCGGCGGGGGCGAATCCGGCAATCGCCGCGCGCATGATCGATTCCTGCGCGCCCATGCCGATACCCCACAGTGCCATGCCGATGACGGCGAGCCCCGGCCCGCCGAGGAACGCCAGCGGCGCCGCCAGCGCCGAGCCGATGGTGGCGACCGCCATCGCGTACAATCCGACGCGGTCGAACCAGCGGCCGAGCAGCAAGGCGGCGATCGCATCAGCGGCCATGGCGACCGCGTAGACCGCGGGAATCCAGGCGGCTGGCATCACGCCGGTTTTTCCGAAGTGATAGGCGACCAACGGGAAATCGGCGTAGCCGGCGGCGATTAAGGCGACCGCCCCGAGATAAACCCAGAACGCCCGCGGCAGGCCACGGCGGGTGAAATCCGGCGGCATCAGATCGAAGTCGCGCGGTCGTGGATAGTTGATGCGCGCGGCGAAAAGAATCACGAGCGCCAGCACCGCCGGTACCGCCAGGACGGCGAAACCGCCGCGGTAGCCGCCCTCGAAGGCGATGACGGCGGCGATGATGAGGGGCCCGAGGACGGCGCCGATCTGGTCTAGCGCCTCGTGCAGGCCGAACCCCCACCCCAGGCCGGTGTGGCTACCGGCGTGGGAGAGCATGGCGTCGCGGGCCGGGGTGCGGACGGCGCGTCCCATGCGCTCGACGATGATCAAGACGGCCGCAGCCTCCCACGAGCCAGTCAGCGCCAGCAGCGGCACCGCCAGCAGGTTGAGGCAGTAGCCGAAAATGGTGATCGCCCAATAACGGCCTGTGCGGTCGCTGACATAGCCCGACAACAGCCGCAGGGCGTAACCGACGAACTCGCCAAAGCCGGCGACGAAGCCGACGACGGTGGCGCTTGCCCCGAGCAACGCCAAGTAGGGGCCGGTGATGCTGCGCGCCCCTTCGTAGGTCATGTCGGCGAACAGGCTGACGACGCCGAGCAACACGATGAATCGGACCGCGTGACGACGGGAAATGTCGGCGACGACAGTCCCAGGGGTCATTTGACGACGATCACCGTGCACGGTGCCAGCCGCACCAGACGATCGGCGGTGCCGCCGATCAGCATGTCGTGAAGCCGCGAGTGGCCGACGTAGCCAATGACCAGGACATCGAAGCCTTTCTGCTTGGCGAACTCGGAAATGGCCTTGACCGGGTGTCCGATCAACAGGTGCGTGGTGATCTCCAGCTTCTGCTTCTTGGCTTGCCTCTTAGCCCGCTTGATCGCGTCTTCGAAGCGGTGGTTCTCCAACTCCTTCTCGCCGATCACCTCCTCGCGGCTGCCGGGCATCCATTGGATTTCCTCGACCGAGACCATGTGCAATTCCGCGCCATGGAGCTTGGCAATCTCAATTGCCTCGGCAAGCGCCCGGAAGGCGCCTTCCGAGCCGTCATTGGCGTGCAGAATCTTCTTAAACATCCCGCGTCTCCTTCACGGCTTCGGATTCCGCCCTTACTTCCCTGAAGGCGGGTTGGAACCATTTCTGGGCGATCAGGGTCGGCACCACGGCGCTGCCGATGACGGCGGTGACCAGAACCGTGTACTGGTCCTGATCGATGATACCATTGGTCAGGCCGAAAAGCGCCGAGATGGTGCCGAAGGTGAGCCCCGTCGACATCATCAGGGTGGTATACATGCCTTCGCGGCGCTCGAACCGAAACGCCCGTGTCAGCGGCCAAATGCCGGCGAACTTGGTGGCCATCTTCACCGCCAGGAAGACAGCGATCAGGCCGCCCGCGGCGACGATGGTGTCGAACTTGACCAGCGAACCGGCCTTCAGGAAGTAGATGGGAGTCAGCAACGCGAAAGCGACGATACGGATGCGATGGGCTATTTCGCGCTGCTTCAGGAAATACGGCGCCAGCGCCATGCCCACCAGATAGGCGGGCAGCACCGCTTCGCTTTTGGCGGCGGCGCCGAGCCCGCCCAGCAGGAACAACACGAACACCACGAACTTGATCTCCGGCTGGCTCACCCGCTCCTCGACCTTGGCGAAGAACCAGGGCACGAACCGGGGGAGCAGCCACAGCGCCAAGCCGGTGACGACGGCGAACAGCGCCAGCCACAGGTTGTAGTTGGCGAACACGATGCCAAGGGCCAGCACGGTGCCGATGTCGTTGATGAAGCATCCGGCGAGGATGATCTTGCCGATTTCGGTCCGATTGAACCCGGTTTCCACCATGACGGCGTAGACGACCGCTACGGAGGTGGTGGAAAGCGAAATGCCGGCGATCTGCGCCTGCGGCCACGGCCAGTCCAACACTAGCAATGCGTAGGCAAGCACGCCGAGATAAGGGGCGAAGAAGCCGACGGCACCGATGCTCATGGTCGACCACAGATGCCGGCGCACCACCTTAGGGTCGATCTCGGTGCCGGCAAGGAAGGTGAGCAGGATGGCGCCGACCCCGGCCAAGTAGCTGACCCAGTCGTTCGGCGTCATACCCAAGAGATTGCCGCCGATCGCGCCGAGCACGATCTCCACCAAGGCAACCGAAATGGCGATGCGGATCGAGATCAGCGAGGCGAGCAACGCCAGCCCCACCCACAGCGCCGACGTCATCCAGATATTCTCCACCATGTCTCCCTCCTTTCGGGACCGTTGCTGACGACTGGTTCCCGGGCGACCGCGATCGCCGCGGGTTCTGCCAGAAGTCATCAGCCCCGCAGGCAGGGCAGTTGCGGTGGACCTCATCACCGGCGCGGCGGCGGCTAAGAAAAAACCCGCCATGCAGCGGGTCGCTTACAAAAAAGCTCCCGCCGCGTTGAACGCGCAGCAGGAGTCATCAGCCTTTTCGGCGGTTTATGTTGAGGGGGACTCCATCCCCGTCGGGTGGGAACCTATGGGGTGATGCCGAGGGTGTCAACTCAAAACCAGGCGGTGGCAGGTGACTCGGAGGCGGCGGCCGTGATAGGGGTCAAGGCCGGCGAACCAGGTAAGGCGCGGGCGATGGGCGGCGTTCAAATTCTTACGGTAAAGGCCGACGAGGCCGGGCTCAGGCTCGACCGCTGGCTGAAGAAACGATTCCCGGACGTCGGCCACGGGCGGGTGCAGAAGTGGTTGCGTACCGGACAGGTGCGCCTCGACGGCCGGCGCGCCAAGGCCGGTGTGCGCTTGGTGGCCGGACAGCGGGTACGGGTGCCGCCGCTCGGCGCGGCGCCGCCTAGAGTAGGGCCGCCGAGGCCGGCGTACTCCGACGCCGATATGCAGGGCGGCAGCGGCATCCGCCGCCACCTCGATGCGATGCTGGCGGCGCTACGCTTCGACGCCGACCAGGCGCCGCGGCTGGTTCACCGGCTCGATCGCGACACCAGCGGCGTACTGGTGCTGGCCCGCACCGCCGAGGCGGCGCGGCTGCTGACTTCCGCCTTCCGCTCCAAGGATGCGCGCAAGCTCTATTGGGCGGTGGTCGTCGGGGTGCCGCGGCCGGCGGAGGGGATCGTCGACCTGGCGTTGGCGAAAGGGCCGGGGCGCGGCGGCGAACGGATCGGCGTCGCCGAGGACGGCAAGAAAGCGATCACCTATTACCGGGTGATCGACCACGCCGGCCGCAAAGCGGCCTGGGTGGCGTTCGAGCCGCTGACGGGCCGCACCCATCAGATCCGGGTCCACGCGGCGGCGTTGGGGACGCCGGTGCTGGGCGACGGCAAGTACGGCGGACGCGCTGCGTTCCTTAAAGGCGACAGCATCGCCAAACGGTTGCACCTGCACGCGCGGGCGATCCGCATGCCGCATCCGGCGGGCGGCATGCTGGAAGCCGAGGCGCCGTTGCCGCCGCACATGCGGGCCACCTTCAAGGCGTTGGGCTTTAACGAGAAAACTCGGGCCGACCCTTTCTACAACGCGGCCATCCCGGAGATGCTGTGAGCACCGTGGCCGGCGTCGGCATGTGCTTGCGGTGACCCTATGATATTATTGAATAATTCCAATCTGTAACAAAGAAACGCTTCCCACACCCGTGTATGTCACTACAATATAAGGAAAGTTCGCCACGGGGTGGCCGGGGAGCCTAGCCTCCCGGTAACGACGGCGACACTAGCCTTGAGGTCCAAATTTCGCATGCGAGGCGGGCGTCCGCACGTTGTCTTGTGCGGGTGCCGTGGCGACCCTGATCAGCGCCATGAGAAACGAGGATCGGAATGCGGCTTTTGATGATCGAGGATCACCGGCGGTTCGCCAAGTTTGTCAAGGACGGGCTTGAGAAGGAAGGCTTCACCGTCGACGCCGTGGAGACTGCCAGCGGCAGCGAGGATGCGATCGCAACGGTGCAATACGACGCCATCATCCTTGACCTCGGGCTTCCCGATTGCGACGGCATTCAGCTGTTGCGGGGGTGGCGCGAGCGCGGCGACGAGACGCCGGTGCTGATCCTCACCGCCCGCGACGGCATTGATGACCGGGTGCGCGGCCTCAACAGCGGCGGCGACGACTACCTGTTGAAGCCGTTCGCGATGGAAGAATTGGTCGCGCGCATCCGCGCATTGCTGCGCCGGCCGGGCGGCGTGCTCGGCCTAGTGATGACGGCCGGCAATGTTTCGTTCGACACCACTGCCCGCGAGGTCCGCGTCAACGACCGCACCATCGCCATTCCGCGCCGCGAGCTCGGCGTTCTCGAACACCTGATGCGCCGCAGCGGCCGCGTCGTGCCCAAAGACGTGCTCGAGGACAAGATTTATGGCTTCGGCAGGGAGGTTTCCTCCAACTCGGTCGAGGTCCACGTGTCGCGGCTGCGCAAGCGCCTCGCCGGCGCCGGCGCCAACATCAGCGTCCACACGCTGCGCGGCGTCGGCTACCTGCTGTCCGAAGAAAGCACGATCGCGCCCCAATAAGGCGCGCCCGCAGCGCCCCCCGGCCGTTGGCGCTGCCGTAGTCTGGATCCCCATCGTTAATGTCTGCAACCTTGAAAGTCCGCTTGGCCGTATTCGATTGCGACGGCACGCTCGTCGATGGCCAGTATTCGATCATCGCGTCCATGAACCGGGCATTCGAAGCCCATGGCTTGGATGCACCGGCGGCGGACGACATACGTCACGTCGTCGGCCTGCCGTTGCGCGAGGCGATCGTCCGCCTGCTGCCCGGCGCTACCGAGGCCGATCACGCACGGCTCGAAAACGGGTACGTGAAGGCGTATTCGGCGCTGCGCCGGAATGGCGCGGTCAACGATCCGCTTTTCCCGGGAGCGGTCGAAACTCTCGATGCGCTCGACCATGCCGGCTGGATTCTCGGCATCGCCACTGGAAAAGGACGCCGCGGGTTGTTGGCGACCCTCGAAAGCCATGGCATCGCCGGCCGCTTCGCGATCCTGCAGACTTCCGACCTTGGTCCCGGCAAGCCCAACCCGGACATGCTGCTCAACGCCATGAGCGAGGCTGGCGCCGGGCCCGCCGACACGGTGATGATCGGCGACACCACCTATGACATGGAGATGGCGCGCCGCGCTGGCACCATGGCCGTCGGCGTCGCCTGGGGGTATCATCCCCAGGAACATCTGCGGCGCGCCGGTGCGCACACGGTGGCGCAGAGTTTCGCCGAGCTGACGGAAAAGCTCGCGGACCTGGGAGGCAAGACGAGATGAAAGGTTGGAAGAAGATCGTCTCGGCCGTCGTCGTTCTCGCCGTGGCCGCGGTGGCGGCCGGCATCGCCATCATCAAGTCGTTGGATTTAAACGAATATCGGGGCCTGATCGCAGACCAGGTCAAAACCGCCACCGGGCGCGAGATGATGATCGCCGGCAAGCTCGACGTGAAGATATCGCTCACACCCGCGCTGGCGGTGGAAGGCGTGACGTTCGCCAACGCCCCGTGGGGTTCGCGCGCGCAAATGGCGACCCTGAAACAGCTTGCCGCCGAGGTGGAGCTGCTGCCGTTGCTGACCGGCGA
>JACPJY010000053.1 GCA_016187325.1 Rhodospirillales bacterium
ACGAACGCCTGGCCGCGTTTGCGGCAGAACGCCTCCAGGGCGAGCGCCTTGCCGCCGGTCATGTCGGAGTTGAAGCCGGTCAGGAACACAACGCCCGGCGTGCGGCCGGCGATGCGGTGGTAGGCGATGGTGGCGCCGTCGTCGCGTGTTAGTATTCGCGGCTCCGGGGCGGTCTCCGTCGACGGACCGGACGGTCGAGATGTATTCATGATAGGCTCGGGCAATGAACGAAGACGCCAACAATAGCACCGCGGCCGTGTGGCCGAAACCATCGATGGTCGCGGCGTTGCGAAAACCGCCCGCGGGCGAAAGGAAGCTCGCGACCATCCTGCAGGTGCTTCCCGCTCTCGGCGCCAGCGGCGGGGTCGAGCGCGGCACCATCGAGATCGCCCAAGCGATCGTCGCCGCAGGCGGCCGGGCGCTGGTGGCATCGTCGGGCGGCGCCCGGGCGCACGAGGTGAAGCGCGTCGGCGCCGAGCACATCGAGCTGCCGCTGCATTCCAAGAATCCGCTGGTCATTTACGCCAACATCGGCCGCCTGACCCGCATCATCCAGGCGGAGAAGGTAGACATCGTCCACGCCCGCTCGCGGGCGCCGGCGTGGAGCGCCTATTACGCGGCCAAGCGCGTGGGCGTTCCGTTCATGACCACCTTTCACGGCACCTACACCGCCGGCAACGCGATCAAGCGCCGCTACAATTCGATCATGACCCGTGGCGAGCGGGTGATTGCCATCTCGCGGTTCATCGGCGGCCACGTGCATCAGAACTACGGCGTGCCGCCCGGAAAGATCCGCGTCATCCACCGCGGCGTCAATCTCGACCGCTTTGATCCCGCCAAGGTCACCGCCGAGCGGGTGGCGAAGCTCGCGGGCCAATGGCGGCTCGGCGACGGGCTGCCGGTGGTCATGTTGCCGGGGCGGCTGACGCGCTGGAAGGGCCAGACCGTGTTCATCGAGGCGGTCGGCCGATTGGGCCGCCGCGACATCCGTTGCCTGCTGGTCGGCGGCGATCAGGGACGGACGGAATACCGGCAGGAGCTGGAGAACATGGTCAACGCGCGCAGCCTCGGCGACATCGTGCGCATCGTCGATCACTGCGACGACATGCCGGCGGCCTACATGCTGACCGACGTGGTGGTGTCGGCCTCCACCGACCCCGAGGCCTTCGGCCGCGTCGTCGTCGAGGCACAGGCGCTCGGCCGACCGGTGGTCGCCAGCGACCACGGCGGTGCCCGCGAAACCGTGATCGAGGGCGAGACCGGCTGGTTGTACCCGCCGGGCGACGTCGAGGCGCTGACCCAGGCGCTCAACAAGGTGCTGAGGCTGAACCAGGAAGCCCGCGCCGTCCTCGCGGCGAAGGCGATCCAGAACGTGCGCGACAACTTCTCGCTGGCGACCATGTGCGCCAAGACCCTCGACGTCTACAACGAAGTCCTGCAGCTGAAAGCCGGCAGATAAATGGCGACGGCGTCCGGTGTCCTGGTCATCAAGCTGGGGGCGCTCGGCGACTTCGTCCAGGCTCTGGGACCGTGCGCCGCCATCCGCCGCCATCACCGGGACGCCTGGCTGACGCTGCTGACCACCGGACCGTTCCGGGATTTCGCGCACGCCTCCGGTTATTTCGACGACATCTGGGACTTCGGCCGGCCGGCGGCGGCGAACGTCGTGGGCTGGCTCAGGCTCCGCCGCCGGCTGCGCGCCGCCGGCTTCGGGCGCGTCTATGACCTGCAGACCTCCGACCGCAGCTCCTTCTATTACCGGCTGTTCTGGCCCGGGCCCTATCCCGAGTGGTCGGGGATCGCCAAGGGGTGTTCGCATCCACACGCCAATCCGGACCGCGACCACATGCACACCGTCGAGCGCCAGGCCGAGCAACTGGCGGTCGCCGGAATTCCCGAGGTGCCGCCGACCGATCTGTCGTGGGCTGACGCCGACGTCGATCATTTCCGCCTGCCCAAGCGGTTCGCGCTGCTGGCGCCGGGCGGCGCGGCGCACCGTCCGGGCAAGCGCTGGCCGGCCGAAAACTATGGCGCGCTGGCCCGCGCGCTGAACGACCGCGGACTCACGCCGGTGCTGATCGGCGCCAAGGCCGAGGCCGACGTCATGGCCGCGGTGAAGGCCGTGTCGCCGGCAGCACTGGACCTGAGCGGGCAAACCAACCTGTTCGACCTGGCGGCGCTCGGCCGTCGCGCCGCCGCCGCGATCGGCAACGACACCGGGCCGATGCACCTGCTCGCCAGCGTCGGCTGCCGCGTGGTGGTGCTGTATTCCGGCGATTCCGACCCGGCACTGTGCGGTCAGCGCGGGCCGGCGGTCGCCATCCTGCGCCGCGAGCCCCTGGCAGGACTTGCGGTTTCCGAGGTGCTGGGGGCGCTCGGCCTGTGAAGACGACGGCGACCAACCGGCCGGGCTTCCTTGACAGACAGCCTGTTCCCCCGGCATTTTCGGGCCCCCTTCCGATGCCTTCCAGCGCGTGTTGAAAATGGTCGCCCTTACCCTTCCCGACGGCAGCGTCCGCAAATTCGACAAGCCCGTCACCGGGGCCGAGGCGGCGGCCGCGATCGGCCCCGGTCTGGCCAAGGCAGCGCTTGTCATCCGCGTCGACGGCAAGCTAATGGACCTGAGCCGGCCGATTGAGCGGGACTCCAAGATCGCCATCGTGACATCCAAGGACCCGGACGCGCTCGGGATATTGCGACATGACTGCGCCCACGTCATGGCCGAGGCGGTGAAGGAGCTTTTTCCCGAGACCCAGGTGACCATCGGCCCGGCGATCGAAAACGGTTTCTATTACGATTTCGCCCGCGATAAGCCGTTCGTGCCCGAGGACTTAGGACGGATCGAGGCGCGCATGAAGGAGATCGTCAAGCGCGACGAGAAAATCACCCGCGAGGTCTGGGACCGCGACAAGGCGGTGAAATTCTTCAAGGACCTGGGCGAGCGCTACAAGGCCGAGATCATCCGCGATCTGCCGGAAGACGAGGAGATCACCCTCTATCGTCAGGGCAATTTTATCGACCTCTGCCGCGGGCCGCACCTGCCGTCGACGGGCAAGCTCGGCACCGCCTTCAAGCTGACCAAGCTGGCCGGCGCCTATTGGCGGGGCGACTCCAGAAACGAGATGTTGCAGCGGATCTACGGCACCTGCTGGCCGGACGAGAAGCAGCTCAAGGCTTATCTCACCATGCTGGAGGAGGCGGAAAAACGCGACCACCGGCGGCTCGGGCGCGAGATGAACCTGTTCCACCTGCAGGACGTGGCCGCCGGCGCGGTGTTCTGGCACCCCAAGGGATGGACGCTCTATCGCACGCTCCGCAACTACGTCCGACGCCGCATCGCCGCCAACGGCTACGTCGAGGTCAACACGCCGCAGATGGTCGACCGCAGCTTGTGGGAGGCATCGGGCCACTGGGAGAAATTCCGCCAGAACATGTTCACCGCCGAGGTCGAGGATGGCGTACTGGCGCTGAAGCCGATGAACTGCCCCTGCCACGTGCAGATCTTCAAGCAGGGCATCACCAGCTATCGCGACCTGCCGATCCGCATGGCCGAGTTCGGCGCCTGCCATCGCAACGAGCCGTCGGGCGCGTTGCACGGGCTGATGCGGGTGCGCGCCTTCGTCCAGGACGACGCCCATATCTTCTGCACCGAGGACCAGATCACCGCCGAGACCCGAGCGTTCTGCACGCTGCTGAGCAGCGTCTACAAGGACCTGGGCTTCGAGGACGTGACCGTGAAGTTCTCCGACCGGCCGCCGATGCGCGCCGGCAGCGACGCCACCTGGGACAAGGCGGAAGCGGCGCTCAAGGACGCCACCAAGGCGACGGGTCTCGAAACCCAGCTCAATCCCGGCGACGGTGCCTTCTACGGGCCGAAGCTCGACTTCGTGCTGCGCGACGCCATCGGCCGCGATTGGCAGTGCGGCACCCTGCAAGTGGATTTCGTGTTGCCGGAGCGGCTTGACGCCAGCTACATCGGCGAGGACGGGGCGAAGCACCGGCCGGTGATGCTGCATCGCGCCATTCTGGGGTCGTTCGAGCGTTTCCTCGGCATCCTCATCGAGCATTACGCCGGCAAGTTCCCGCTGTGGCTGGCGCCGGTGCAGGCGGTGGTCGCGACCATCACCAGCGACGCCGACGACTACGCGAAGAAAGTTCTGGCCGCCCTCGGCGACGCCGGACTTAGGGCCGAGCTCGATGTTCGCAACGAAAAGATCAATTACAAGGTCCGCGAGCACAGCCTCGCCAAGGTGCCGGTGATGCTGGTCGTCGGCGCCAAGGAGGCGGCCGACGGCACCGTGGCTGTCCGGCGCCTCGGCGGCAAGGCCCAAGAAATTCTTGCGCTAAAAGAGGCAGTCGCTAGACTGATGGAGGAAGCCGCCGGCCCGCCGGCAGGACGCTGAAACAACAACCGAGACCGGCGGAACGACCGGCCGTTCGTAAACAAGGAAAAGGAGAGGGGTAGATAGTCCGACGACCCATGACCCAGACGCCGTCCCGCGACGGGCCGCGCGTCAACCAACAGATCGCTGCCGATCCCGTCCGCGTCGTCGACGCCAACGGCGAAATGGTCGGCGTAATTCCCCTCAAACAAGGCCTTGAAATCGCCTTCCAGGCGGGGCTCGACCTCGTCGAGGTGTCGCCCAATGCCAGTCCGCCCGTCTGCAAGGTTCTGGATTACGGAAAATACAAATACGAGGCCCAGAAAAAGGCCAACGAGGCGCGCAAGAAACAGAAGGTCATCGAAGTCAAGGAGATCAAGATGCGCCCCGGCATCGACGAGCACGACTATCAGGTCAAGATGCGGAGCGTCCGGCGATTCCTGGACGACGGCGACAAGGTCAAGATGACCATCCGGTTCCGCGGCCGCGAGATGGCCCACCAGGAGCTGGGCATGAAGGTCCTGGACCGCATCCGCTCCGACATCGAGGCGCAGGCCAAGGTCGAGCAGACTCCGCGCACCGAAGGCCGCATGATGACCATGGTGCTGGCGCCGAAATAGCCGCCGGCCGTCGCCGCAAAGCACCCCGTCCCCGGCATCCGCCCGGCCCCTTCGCGGGGGCCGGGGCCGAAGTGTCGGGCGCCTTGCATTCCGCGGGGCCTAAGGGTATAACCCGCGCGCGCGAGCGGTCCGGCAAGGGCATGCCCAGCCGCTTTGACGTTCCTCCAGATCAAAAAGGATGAATGAAATGCCCAAAATGAAGACCAAATCGAGCGTCAAGAAACGCTTCCGCCGGACGGGTTCGGGCAAAATCAGGGGCAACGTGGCCTACAAGCGCCACGGCCTCTCGAAGCGGCCCCAGAAGATGAAGCGTCAGGCCCGCGGCACCATGATCCTCAGCGACGCCGACGCGAAGATCGTCAAGAACCACATGCCCTACGGCTGAGGGGAGATACACCATGTCTCACGTAAAAAGAGGCGTGCCCGGCCACGCCCGTCACAAGAAGGTCCGGCGTCTTGCCCGCGGATACCGCGACCGCAACCAGAGTTCGTTCCGCGTCGCGCTCGAAAAGGTCGAGAAGGCGCTGCGCTATGCCTATCGCGACCGCCGCAACCGCAAGCGCACTTTCCGCAGCCTTTGGATCCAGCGGATCAACGCCGGCGCCCGCGAGCACGGCATGACCTACTCCCAGCTCATGAACGGCCTCGGCAAGGCCGGCATCGAAATCGACCGGAAGATCCTGTCGGATCTTGCGGTCCGGGAGCCCGACGCCTTCAAGGCGCTGGTGGAACAGGCCCAGGCTGCGCTTGCCAAGAACGCTTGAACCCAGAACGACGGTTTGGGGGATATGATCGGGAGCCAGCCACAGCGGTCGGCTCCCGTTTGTGTTTATAAAGGCCGGTGAATGGGGCGATGACGGAACTGGAGGCTCTTCGGTCGGAACTGATGGCCGCGGTCGGCAAGGCTGCTGACCTGGACGCGCTCGAGCGGGTTCGCGTTTCGGCGCTCGGCAAGAAAAGCCGCATCACCGAGATGATGAAAGGCCTCGGCGCCATGGACGCCGATGCCCGCCGCACGGCCGGCCAGGCGCTGAACGCGCTGAAGACCGAGGTCGCGGACGCCATCGAAACGCGTAAGCGGTCGTTCTCTGACGCCGAGCTCGACCGGCGTCTGATGCAGGAGCGCGTCGACGTGACGCTCCCCGCCAGGCCGGAACGGCAGGGCCGCGTCCACCCGATCAGCCAGACCATGGACGAGATCGTGGCGATCCTGGGCGAGATGGGCCTCGCCGTCGCCGAAGGGCCCGACATCGAGGACGACTGGCACAACTTCACGGCGCTGAATATCCCACCCGACCACCCGGCGCGCCAGGAACACGATACCTTCTATTTGCCGGGCGCCGGCGGCGACGAGCGCCTGGTGCTGCGCACCCACACCTCGCCGGTGCAGATCCGCACCATGGTGGCGACCAAGCCACCGATCCGGATCATCGTGCCGGGCCGCACCTACCGATGCGACTACGATGCGACCCATTCGCCGATGTTCCATCAGGTCGAGGGCCTGGTGGTCGACGAGACCACCCACATGGGACACCTGAAGGGCTGCCTGATCGATTTCTGCCGCGCCTTCTTCGACATGGACGATCTGCCGGTGCGTTTCCGGCCAAGCTATTTCCCGTTTACCGAGCCGTCGGCGGAGGTCGACATCGGTTGCACGCGAAAAGGCGGCGAGTTCCGCATCGGCCACGGCGACGACTGGCTGGAGATCCTCGGCTGCGGCATGGTGAATCCGAAGGTGCTGGAGAACTGCGGCATCGATTCCGCCCGCTACCAGGGCTTCGCGTTCGGGCTCGGGGTCGAGCGGATGGCGATGCTGAAATACGGCATCCCCGATTTGCGCACGTTCTTCGAATCGGACTTGCGCTGGCTGCGCCATTACGGGTTCAGCGCCCTCAAGGTGCCGACCATGGTCGGGGGGTTGTAGGCGATGAAGTTCACCTTCGGCTGGCTGAAAGAGCATCTGGACACCAAGGCCTCCCTCGAAGAGGCCGTCGAGCGGCTGACCATGATCGGCCTCGAGGTTGCCGGTGTCCACGACCGCGCCAAGGAGATCGGCGGCTTCGTCGTCGGCCGGGTGGTGGAGGCGAAAAAGCACCCGGACGCCGACAAACTTTCCGTCTGCAAGGTCGACGACGGCTCGCACGTGGTCGAGGTGATCTGCGGCGCCCCCAACGCCCGCACCGGGCTGGTCGGCGTGTTTGCGGCCGCCGGCTCCTACATCCCGGGCACCGGCATCACGCTGAAGCCGACGAAAATCCGCGGCGTCATGTCGCACGGCATGCTGCTGTCCGAGAAGGAGATGAACCTCAGCGACAACCACAGCGCCATCATCGAGCTGCCGGAGGACGCGCCGCTCGGCACCCCGGCGGCCGAGGTGATGGGGCTCGCCGACCCGGTGATCGAGATCGAGGTCACTCCGAACCGCGGCGATTGCCTGGGCGTCCGCGGCATCGCCCGCGACCTGGCCGCCGCCGGAGTCGGCAAATTGAAGCCACTCGATAGCAAGCCGGTGAAAGGTGCCTTCAAGAGCCCGATCGGCGTCCGCCTGGAGTTCCAGAAAGGCACCGAGGGCGCCTGCCCCTATTTCGTCGGCCGCCTGGTGAAGGGCGTCAAAAATGGAGAAAGCCCGAAGTGGTTGAAAGACAAGCTGACGGCGATCGGGCTCCGGCCGATCTCGGCGCTGGTCGATGTCACCAATTGGATGACCATGGATTTGGGCCGACCGCTGCACGTGTTCGATGCCGCCGCCATCAAGAGTGACTTGCACGTGCGGTTGTCGAAGCCGGGCGAAAGGCTGATGGCGCTCAATGGCAAGGAATACGTCCTCGACGGCGAGATGACGGTGATTGCCGACGACAATGCGGCCGAGGCGCTGGGTGGCGTCATCGGCGGCGAGGCCTCCGGATGTACGGAAAAGACCACCGACATGTTCCTGGAGTCCGCCTATTTCGATCCGGCACGCACGGCGATGACCGGACGCAAGCTCGACATCACGTCGGACGCCCGCTACCGCTTCGAGCGCGGCGTCGATCCAGCGTTCCTGGTCGACGGCATGGAGATCGCAACCCGCCTGGTGCTGGATCTTTGCGGCGGCAAGCCGTCGGAGCTGGTGATCGCCGGCCGCGAGCCCGACTGGCGCCGCGACGTCACGCTCCGTCCGGAGCGGGTGCGTACCTACGGCGGCCTCGACGTGCCCAAGAAGCGCATTATCGATATCCTGACCGCGCTCGGCTTTACGGCCAAGGAGTCGGGCGGCGCGCTTCGCGTCTCGGCGCCGTCGTGGCGCGGCGACATCGTCGGCGAGGCGTGCTTGGTCGAGGAAGTCGTTCGCATCGAGGGCCTCGAGAACATCCCCGCCGTGCCGCTCGGCCTCGGCGCGGCGCTGCCGCGTCCGGCGCTCGGACCGGGACAACGCCGCCGGGCGACGGCGCGGCGGCTGCTCGCCGGCCGCGGCCTGGTCGAGGCGGTGACCTATTCGTTCCTCGACGAGAAAGTGGCGCGGTTGTTCGGCGGCGTCCCGAATTCGCTCAGGCTGGTCAACCCGATCAGCGCCGATCTCGGCGTCATGCGGCCGAGCCTGCTGCCGAACCTGATCCAAGCCGCCGGGCGCAACGCCGCCCGCGGCCTCGGCGACGTGCAGCTGTTCGAGATCGGGCCGGTGTTCTCGGGCACCAAGCCCGACGAGCAGAAGATCGCCGTCGCCGGCATCCGCGCCGGCGCCTACGGCGAACGCAACTGGGCGCCGCCACCGAGGCCGGTCGACCTGTTCGATGCCAAGGCCGACGCGTTGGCGGTATTGGGCGAGATCGACGTTGCCCTCGACAGGATCGAGGTCGCGCCGGGGGCCCCTGGCTGGTATCACCCCGGGCACTCGGGTGTCATGCGCCTCGGCCCGAAGACGGTGCTGGCCCATTTCGGCGAGATCCACCCCCGCGTGCTCAATGACATGGACGTCAAGGGCCCGGTCGCCGGGTTCGAGATCGTGTTCGACGACCTGCCGCAGCCGAAGAAGCGGAAATCCAGCGCCAAGCCGCACCTGGCGCTTTCGCCTTTCCAGGCCGTCGAGCGGGATTTCGCCTTTGTCGTCGACGCCACCGTCACCGCCGCCCAGGTGCTCAACGCCGCCCGCGGCGCCGACAAGGCGCTGATCGCCGAGATCAAGCTGTTCGACGTGTTCGAGGGCGGAAACCTGGGCAATGGCAAGAAGTCGCTCGCCATCAGCGTCACCCTCAGGCCGACGGAAAAGACGCTCACGGATCCGGAGATCGAAGCTGTCGCCAAAAAAATCGTCGCCGGCGTCGGCAAGGCGACCGGCGGCGTGCTCAGGACCTGACCCAGCGGCTCAGGATTCGACCGTAAACACCTTGGTCGGCGCCTGCCGGCCGCGCACCGTCACCTCACAAACCGGCTTGAAGGCAAAATCGCCGCCGCAGGTGGTCGCCGTGCGCTCGGTGGCCATGATGTAGGTGCCATATTCCTTGTTCAGCTGTTCCAGGCGGGCGGCGATGTTGACGTCGTCGCCGTGGACCGTGAACACCAGCCGATCCTTGGTCCCGACTGCGCCGACGACGATCTCGCCGGTGTTGATGCCGCAGCGGGTCTTCAGCGTCACCCCCTTGCCAAAGGTGCGGCCATTGACGATCTCCTGGATCGCCAGCGCCGTGCGCACGGCATTGGCGGCGTGGTGCTCGTCAGGGGTGACAGCGTTATAGGTGATCAGCATCTGGTCGCCCTCGAACTGGGTGATGACGCCGCTGTACTTGGAGATCACCTCCGACGTGGCGCCGAAGTAGTCGTTGAGCGTGCGCGCCAGCTCCATCGGCGTCATCTTCTCCGACACCGTGGAGAATCCCTGGATGTCGGTGAACATCACCGTCGCCACCTTGGATTCGCCGTCCCCGGGCTGGATCGCCCTATCGGCGGATTTGATCCGGTCGGCGACCTCCGCCGAAACGAACCGCGACAGGTCCTGGGCGGCGGTGCTGTCGAGCACCGCGCGATGCAGCACCCTCTGGGCGCGCATGATGGCGATCGCCAACACCGCGGTGACCAGCAGGATGGAGAGGATCTTGTCGACCTCGGCGCCGATCAGGACCGAGTTGGAGGTCAGATACGTCACGTAGTTGCGCGTGATCATCGGATTGCCGGCGACCGAGAACAGCACATAGAGCATCAGGCACAGCCAGCCGACGGCAGCCGCGGCACCGGCGACCAGGATGAACTTCGGCTCGAACCGGAGCGCCCTGAGCGCGATGAAGATGAAGACGTAGACCATCGTCGGCGCCTTCAGGTAGAACGACGGCGGCTGCATGTACTGGATGTGGAAGCTCCAGATCAGGATCATCAGCAGGCCCATGTCCATGACCACCGAAACCATCAGCAGCCAGTTCGGCAGCCGCCCCCGGTGCGCGCCGACGAGGCGGATCATGGTGAACGCGAAATAGGCGGAAAGCGCCCACGGTACCGGCTGGAAGGGCGCGCCGACAGCGGTCTTCGGCGCCAGGGTATAAAGTGCGCCGAAGATTACCACCAGCATCATCTGCACCCAGCTGATCAGCTTTTCGCTTTCGATCTGCTGGAGCGCGATGCTCTCGCGCACCCGCTCCGGCAGGTTCACTTGAAGCCGTTCGCCGAAAATGAAGACCTTCACTTTTTCCCACATGGGACCATTCTATCTGAAGTCCGCCGGCCTCGTGAAATCACACCAGCGAGAGCGAAATTATCCCTTGCCGCCGCCGGCCGCCAATGCCGGGGGTCCCTCGGCGTCGCCCCGGCGGATGACCTCCTTCACCGTTTCGCAGGTGTTCCTTCGCCAGCCTGGCGCCGTCGCGTCCGGCGAGCGCGTCCAAGATCTCCTCGTGCTCGGCCATAGCCCGGTTCCACCGCTCGCGCGACAGGTTCGCCCGGTAGCGCGCCATGCGGATGCGCGCCGTCAAGGCGCCGTAGATGCCACCGAGGGTCGGGTTGCCGGCGGCCTCTAGGATCTTGCCGTGGATGCGCTGGTTGAGCGCGAAGTATTCCCTGAGCTCGCTGCGCTTGTGGTGGATCGCCATCTGGTAATGAAGGGCGCGGATTTCGTCGATCCCGACATCGGTGATCCGCGCGCACGCGAGCTCGCCGGCGAGGCTTTCGAGCGCCCCCATCACCGGGAACATCTCGTCCACCGCCTCGGCGGTCAGCCTGACTATCCTGGCGCCGCGGTTGGGGAGAAGCTCGACAAGCCCTTCCGAGGCCAGCACCTTCAGCGCCTCGCGCAACGGCGTCCGCGAAATGGCGAACCGCTGGCACAGCATCTTCTCCGGCACCCGCTCGCCGCCGGCGAGCTCGCCCGCGAAGATCATCTCGCGGACGCGCCCGACGACCTCCTGGTGCAGGGACGGCCTGCGGATCGGCTGGGCGACCGTGTCGCTGGCGGATTTGGCCATCGCGATCATCCCGTCAATTGCCGTCGAGCGCGCTTTCCAGCACGCGGGCGACGTGAACGGCAGCTCGCCCGGCGCCGTCCTTGATCTGATGCCGGCAGCTGGTGCCGTCGGCGACGATCAGGTCATCGGCGGCCGCGCCGCGCACCGCCGGCAGCAGGGAAAGCTCGCCCATCTTCATCGACACCTCATAGTTGTCCGCCTCGTAGCCGAAGGCGCCGGCCATGCCGCAGCAGCTGGATTCGATGGTCTCGACCTTCATCTCCGGCACCAGACGTAACACCTTCTCGACGCTTGCCATGACGGCGAATGCCTTCTGGTGGCAATGACCATGGACAAGGGCGCGCTTCTGCGGTAATGCGCGCAGCGGCAGGGCGAGCCTTCCGGCTTCGGCCTCGCGGGAGAGGAATTCCTCGAACGTCACGGCGGCATGGGCGAGCCTGTCGGTATCGGCGCCGGGGAGCATGGCCCTGAACTCGTCGCGAAGGGTGAACAGGCACGAGGGTTCGAGCCCGACCACGGCAACGCCGCGCTCGACAAAAGGCTTCAGCGCCTGCAGCATCCGCCGCGCCTCGGCCTTGGCCTCGTCGACCAGGCCGGCGGCCAGGAATGTGCGCCCGCAGCACAACGGCCGCCC
>JACPJY010000010.1 GCA_016187325.1 Rhodospirillales bacterium
ACCAGCCTAGAGGCGCAGGCGCCGTCGGCCGCCGAGGGCGCCGTGGCCGGCAACGGCGGCGGTGCGCTGATGGAGATGCGTCTGCGCCTGGTGCCGGAGTACCGCAAGGCCTTCAAGGAAATCTTCGGCACCGACTGGCCGCACATCAACGATGCCTGGAAAGCCATCGCCGCTTTTCAGCGCACCATTGTCTCGGACCCGAAGAAGGTCCCGTTCGACCGTTTTGCCATGGGCGACAAGCGGGCCTTGTTGGAAAGTGCCAAGCGCGGCCTCGGGGTGTTCCAAGGCAAGGCCAACTGCGTCGCCTGCCACAACGGGCCGCTGGCGTCGGACCAGAAGTTCCATAACATCGGCGTTCCCGGCGCGCCGGAGTTCCTGAGCGATCCACTTTTCCAGATCACCTTCCGCTGGGAGGTGTATCAAAAGGGAGTCGGCGAGAAGGTCTACCGCGGCGCCGACCGCGACCACGGCCTCTATTACCGCACCCTCGACCCGGCGGATATCGGCAAATTCCGAACGCCGTCGCTGCGCGAGCTCAAGTACACGGCGCCCTACATGCACAATGGCGTGCTGGCGACGTTGGACGACGTGATCGATTTCTACGACAAGGGTGGCGGCCCGACCAAGACATCGCCGCTCTTGAAGCCTCTACGCCTCAGCGATCAGGAGAAGAAGGACCTGGTCGCCTTCCTGGAGAGCCTGAGCATGGACGAGCCGCTGGTGATGGACGACCCCAAGCTCCCACCCTCGCAACCGTTGAAATGACGGGTGACACCATGACAATCGACGATCGCGACCGCTCGCCTCTCACCTGCATGACCCGCCGCCAGATGCTGATCCTCGGCGGCAGCGCGGTGACCGTATTGGCGAGCGTCCCGCTTGGCGGAGCGTTGGCGCAAAAGGCAGTGCCGGGAACCGCCGACCTGGTGCAAAGTCGTTACAAGCCGCGTCGCATCGCGACCTTGAGGGACATCAAGGCGAAGACGCCGATCCCCTTTACCTATCCGGTCGACGACGTGCGCAACTTCCTGGTCAAGCTCGGCGAACGGGCGGGCGCCGGGGTCGGACCGGACGACGACATCGTCGCCTTCAATACGGTGTGCCCGCACATGGGCGGCCCGCTGGAGCCGGAAAGCTACAAGCCGGAGCATAACGTGGTCGGACCGTGCCTTTTGCACCTTTCGACATTCGATCTGACCAAACACGGGATGGTCGTGTCGGGTCACGCCAGCGATACTCTTCCGCAGATCGCACTGGAAGTGCGCGAAGACAGCGTGTTTGCGATCGGCGTCATGGGCCTGATTTACGGCTATGCCCGCAATCCCGTCAGCGCCTGAGCGCAGGCGGCTGGAGAAACATCATGGTTGAACAGATCCAACCCTTTGAAGTGATCTCGGTGCCGCTTCCTCCCAAGGACGCGGAAGTCCTGACCACGGCCTGCGCCTATTGCACCGTCGCCTGCGGCTACAAGGTATACCGCTGGCCGGTGGGCAAGGAGGGCGGCCCGAAGGCGGACCAGAACGCCCTTGGCATCGACTTTCCGACCGGCGGCGCCATGCTGCCGTGGATCAGCCCCTCCCAGCACAACATCGCGCGACACAATGGCAAGCCCCACCACGTGGTCGTCCTGCCCGACTTCGACGCCAAGGTCGTCAATCCCGGCGGCAACCATTCGATCCGGGGTGGCACCCTCGCCCAGAAGATCTACAACCCGGCGCGGCCGACCCGCGACCGTCTGGTCTATCCGATGGTGCGCGTCGCCGGCGTACTGCAGCCGGTGTCGTGGGACCTGGCAACCGAGGTGATGGCGGAAGTATCGAAGCACGTGCTCGCCAAGTACGGCGAGCACGCATGGGGCATGAAGACCTATTCCTACGAGTATTTCGAGAACACCTATGCGATCTCGAAGCTGGTCAACACCTCGATCGGCACGCCGGTATACGCGCCCCACGACAAGCCGCAGAACGCCGAGGACGCGGCCGGACTCGACGACGCCGGCGTCAACTCGTTCGCCGCCAGCTACGAGGACTGGGGTGCCTGCGACGTGGCCTTCCTGTCCGGCGTCGATCCTTACGAGACGAAGACAATCCTGTTCACCGAGTGGATGATGAAGGGCGATCAGCCCGACAAGAAGATGATCTTCGTCACGCCGCACCGCACCATGGGGGTCGCCTATGGTCAACAGAATGGCGGTCTGTGGTTGCCCATTATCCCCGGCGCCGACACGGTGCTGCACTTGGCGTTGGCGCGCATCATCATCGAGAACAACTGGCAGGACCAGGAATTCATCGACAACTGGGTGGCCAACCAGTGGGACGTCGAATCCGGCTACGGCCGCGGCACCCGCAACACCCGCTGGCAGTGGCGCACCACGTGGGGCACGTTCCAGAGCGACTGGAACGATTACCGCAAGTTCATCATGGCCGAGGAGTCGGCGAAGCTGGAGAACGCGGTGCGAATCACCGGGCTACCGGCCGACCTAATTCGCAAGGCAGCCGAGCTGATAGCAAAGCCGAAGCCGAACGGTTCGCGTCCGAAGACCTCGTTCATGCTTGAGAAGGGCAACTACTGGTCCAACAACTACATGAACTCCGCGTCGCTCGGAGCGCTCGGCCTGATCTGCGGCGCCGGCAACCGGCCGGGGCGGGTCATCAGCCGCGGCGGCGGCCACCAGCGCGGCGGCATGGGCGCCGGCTTTTCCAAGGGCTGGCTTAGCCCGGAAAAATATCCCGGCCGGCGCAAAAAGGCGCTGAATGTCGATCGCTGGGTGATGGACGGCAACGTGCGGTTCATGTGGGTGATCGGCTGCACCTGGTTCGCCGCCATGCTGGCCTCCCAGGAGCTCCAAAGCCGGGTGCACGAGCTGGTACGCGGCAATCCGCACCAGCCGCGCAACGTCAACAAAACGCACCTCGTGGATACCTACAAAAAGCGTGTCGATGCCGGCGGCATGGTTCTGGTCGACTCCGACATCTACCCGGTCGATCCCCTGAACACCCAGATCGCCGACATCGTGTTGCCGGCGGCAGGTTGGGGCGAGGTCGATTTCACCCGCTGCAACTCGGAACGCCGCCTCCGACTCTATTCGGCGTTCAACGATCCTCCCGGCGAGGCCAAGCCGGATTGGTGGGCGATCGCCAAGTTCGCTCAGAAGATGGGCTTCGCAGGCTACGACTGGAAGTCCTCAAACGACGTGTTCGAGGAATCGAGCCGCTTCAGCCGCGGCGGCGTGCTCAGCTACCACGTACTGGTGACGGAAGCGAAGCGCGAAGGCAGGAAGGCCCACGAGCTGTTGCGAACCCTCGGCACCACGGGCATCCAGACGCCGATCCGCCTGGTCGACGGCAAGTTGGTCGGCACCAAGCGGCTGCACGATCCATCGAACAAGCGCGGCGACATCGAGGGAGCGACGGTGGATCAACGTTGGCTATACGCCTTCGGCACGCCGAGCGGCAGGGCGGTGCTCCTGAAGACGCCATGGAAGTTCTCCGGCTGGATCGATTTCTACGAGGCCGTGAAGCCCCGCAAGGAGAAAGGCGAGATATGGATCACCAACGGCCGGGTCAACGAGACCTGGCAGTCGGGATTCGACGACCTGCGCAAGCCGCACCTGTCGAAGCGGTGGCCGTGGCCGTGGATCGTCATTCACCCCGACGACGCGAAGCCGAAGGGTATCGAGAGCGGCGATCTGGTCCAGGGCTACAACGACGAAGTGTTCGTGCAGACCGGGGCGCCGATCGGCGTGCTGGAGAAAGACCTGACGTTCACCGAGCTGCGCAAGAATGGGCACATCAAGGTGACGAGCGGTCAGTTCGTTGCCGTGGCCATCGTCAGTGATGAGATCAGGCCCGGGGTGGCGATCGCCAGCTTCAACTATCCCGGAGCGCCAGCCAACTCGTTGTGCCACGCGGTGCCCGACCCGGTAACCGGGAACTACCGCTACAAGCTCGGCCGCGGGGTGCTCAGCAAGGTCGGCGCCTCGGTGTACAGGACCTTGTTGACGGAGATGTCGCTGAAGCCGCGCCCGATTATCTGAAATTGGCAACCGGCTGGCCACAGCCTTTCTCCCTCCCGAAAAAATGCCGCTCGGTTGAACGAGGCGCGGCGGAAGGGGCGGAGAAGGTTCGATCCCAGTTGCTCTCCCTCCGCCATTCGCCTTCGCTGCTTCGCAGCTACGGCGGAATGAGCGTGACGGTTGCGAAGGCGAATGCCACGCCGTAGCTTTAGCGAAGGCGGGCCGGTTTAGAGGCCGGAAAAGTCTGAGATCAAGCCATCTGTTACTGTATTGATATGCATCCTCGCGTATGATATCGTGATATCATCATAGGTGGATGCCATGGCTCAGCTCGTCGTTCGCAACATTGAGGAAAAGGTCAAGGCGCGGCTTCAGCGCCGGGCGGCAGCGCATAAGCGCAGCATGGAAGAAGAGGTCCGCGACATCTTGAGGAACGCCGTGAAAGGCGAAGACAAACCGTCCCCACGGCTTGGCAGCCGGCTACGCAAGCGATTCTCCGCTATCGGCCTGGATGAAGACATTCAGGAATTGCGCGGGACCACGGCGATTCCAGCCTCGTTCGACGAATGATCGTTCTCGACTCCAACGTACTGTCCGCAGTCATGCGCCGCAAGGCCGATCCGGCGGTCGTGGCATGGCTGGATCGGCAACCTTCCGAATCGCTCTGGATCACGACGATCACGGTTTTCGAAGTCCGCTTCGGTTTGGAACTCCTGCCCGACGGCCGCAGGCGCAAGAAATTGGAAACCGCTTTCGCGCAAGCACTCGAAGAGGATTTCCAGCGGCGCATCTTGTCCTTCGATTTCCAGGCGGCCGAAGAAGCGGCCAAACTGGCGGCGCGAAGAAGAAATGCCGGGCAGCCGGTCGAGTTCAGGGATACGCAAATCGCCGGCATCGTTTTGGCGCACCGAGCCGCCTTGGCCACGCGCAATGTCCGCCACTTCCGGGACTTGCCCGTAAAGGTCATCGACCCGTGGAGCGAGTGATTATGTGGGCGGTTAACGGAAGATGCGAAACGCGAAAAGATGATAGAAGCCCTGGCGCGCGGCCTCCCAATCCCGGTCGCGGCCCTCATGGTTCGACACGCTCACCATAAGGGCCTTGTCCTGAGCCCGTCGAAGGACGAGGCCCGACCCCGGACATTTCGCGGCTTGCTCCTAGACCACGCCTTTCTCGCGCAGCTCGGCGACCGCTTTCGCGTCCGTTCAGCGCGGCGGCATCGATTGCGCGAGAAAGTCGAGGAGCATCTTCTTCGTCTGGCGCGTCGCGTCGCGGCTATACTCAAACCGCACCCTTCTCGACTTCGCCGGCGGATATGGCCGTCTTCTCGCACCCGATTGCGTCTCGGCCAGGTCTGGAATCCGCCAAGTGGCTCATCCCAAGCCGCCAAACCGGGATGAGCGGCCACAGTTTCGACAGATGCTTGATTGTGCTACCGTCGTGAGTGATTGGGAGGAATCATCTGGGAAATCCGAGTCAAGATCATGCGATCACTTCTTCTGTCTTTGGGGTTGATTTTCGCGACGATCGGGAGCGGACCGGCCGGCGCGGAAACGCTGACCGCCGCCACCGGCTACGGCTTGAAATACGACGTCTATGGCTATCGCGCCAACCAGCCGACGGCGCTGATCTTCATGCACGGCAAGGGCAGCCGCCACGACGCCCGCGGCCTCGTCCGGCTGGCCGAGAAGATCGCCGGCGAGGGGTTTCGGGTCTACCTGCCGTCGATGCCGTGGAACGAGGACTGGAAGGGCACCCACCAGGACGCCACCGCGGCCTTGGACGCCCTGGTGGCGCTCGCCGCCGGCGACGGCAAGAAGGTGGCGGTCGGCGGCCAGAGCATGGGCGCTATGTTCAGCCTCGTCTACCGCCCGGCCGACACGCCGCCGGCAGTCGTCGGCAAGGTGCTCACCAGCCCCGGCCAGATGCTCGATTTGATTCCGCCGCAGGCGCCGTTCTGGAACTCCCTCAAGCCGTCGCTGGAGCGCGCCAAGGAACTGGAAGCCGCCGGCAAGGGCAAGCAGCGTGTGCGGTTCACCGCCACCAACGTTCACGGCACCAAAACGGTCGAGGAGTCATTCGACATGACCCCGGAGGAATTTCTGTCGTTCCACGATCCGGCGCGCTTTCCGAGCGTCAGGGCCGCGCTCAGGACGACGAAGCTGCCGGTGTTCTGGGCGGCGGGGACGCGCGATCCCATTCCCGCCGGCAAGCGGTGGGCGTTCGACCTGATGCCGGCGCATCCGAACAGCGCCTATGTCGAGCTCGACGGCGAGGACCACAATTCGGCCATGCTGGCGGCGGCCGGGCGCATCGTCGCCTGGCTCAAGGCGCTGCCGGCGAAGTAGGCCGCGCGGGCGTCCCTTAACCCTCAGTCGCGCTCACGGCAGCGCCGACGCGGAACAGCCTATACCACGCCCTTCTTGCGCAACGCCGCGATCTCGCCCGCCTTCATCCCCAGCACCTCCTTCAGCACCTCCTCGGTGTGCTGGCCGAGCAGCGGCGGCGCATGGCGGTAGTCGGGGCCGGTGGCGGTCATGCGGATCGGGCTCGCCACCAATTTGACCGGCGCCTTGCCGGTCGCCGGGTGCGGCATCTTGAGCGCCATGCCGCGCGCCTTGACGTGCGGGTCGTCGAACAGCTGCTTGATGGTGTTGATCGGCCCGCAACTGACCTCCGCCTTTTCCAGGCCATCGAGCCAGTGCTGCGACGGCTTGGCGGCGATAATCTTCTGCAACATCGGCACCAGCACGTCACGGTTGCGCACCCGCTGGTCGTTGGTCTTGAAGCGCTTGTCATTGGCCAATTCCGGCGCGCCGGCGAACGCGCACAGGCGCTGGAACTGGCCGTCGTTGGCGGCCGCCACGACGATGTCGCCGTCGGCGGTGGCGAAGCTCTGGTAGGGCACGATGTTGGGGTGGGCGTTGCCGAGGCGCCTGGGCGCCTCGCCGGTGGCGAGATAGTTGAGGGCCATGATCGACATCATCGCCGCCTGGGTATCGAGCATGCCGATGTCGATGTACTGCCCCTCGCCCGTCACCTCGCGGTGGCGCAGCGCGGCGCAAACGGCGACCGCGGCGTACATGCCGGCCATGATGTCAGCGATCGGGATGCCGGCCTTCTGCGGCGGTCCGTCGGGCTCGCCGGTGACGCTCATGAACCCGCCCATGGCCTGGATCAGCACGTCGTAGCCGGGGCGCGACGAATACGGCCCGGTCTGGCCGAAGCCGGTGATCGAGCAATAGACCAGCCGCGGGTTGTCCTTCTTCAATTGCTCCCAGCCGAGGCCGTACTTGGCGAGGCCGCCCTTTTTGAAGTTTTCCACCAGCACGTCAGACTTGGCGATCATCCGCCGGGCCAGCGCCTGCCCTTCCGGATTGGCGAGGTCGAGCGTGATCGAGCGCTTGTTGCGGTTGGTCGAGCAGAAGTAGGCGCTTTCGCCGGTCTCGTTGCCCTTGTCGTCGCGGATGAACGGCGGCGCGAAGTTGCGGGTGTCGTCGCCCTTCCCCGGCTGCTCGACCTTGATCACGTCGGCGCCGAGATCGCCGAGGATCTGGGTGCAGGTCGGGCCGGCGAGGATGCGGGCCAGATCGAAGACGCGGATGCCGTGCAGGGGGCCGCTCATGGGTGTCGCGTCGCCTTTCGATGGGTCGGGAGGCCGCGGGCGGCGGCCGTTCGGGAAGCCGAGCCGCCCCGTTATAACGGAACCGCGGCGGCGGCGGCAACCCGGCTAAGTTTGGCCTCATCCCGGAGTCCGTCGCGCAGATCTCCCGCACGTCATTCCGGGGGCCGCGTAGCGGCAACCCGGAATCCAGAAACCCCCTGTTATCTCTGGATTCCGGCTCTCCGCTTCGCGGAGCCTGTCCGCGGACCAGCCGAAGGCTGGACCCGTGGGGCCGGAATGACGACCTAGAGCAAGCCACGATCCCTACAAAGGGTCGCCGGGACAACTGCTCGCGCCGTCGCGCTTGGGCCGGGGGCCGCGGCTGTTTACAATGCCTACGGGTCTACCGAAGCCGGCGGCGGCGCGGACCGGGCCCCGGGGAGTCTCCATCCATATGTTGCGCAAAGTGCTGTTTTCGCTGTTAGGTGTGGTCGCGCTTCTCGCCGTCATCGGCGGCGTCGGCGCCGGATGGGTATGGACAACGCTGCCGGACGTCAAGGGCAGCCTCGACGTTCGCGGCCTCGAGGCGCCGGTCGAGATTCTCCGCGACCGCGCCGGCGTGCCGCACATCCTCGCCAAGTCGGCGCGCGACGCCTATTTCGCCCTCGGCTTCGTCCACGCCCAGGACCGGTTCTGGCAGATGGAGGCGATGCGCCGCCTCGGCGCCGGCCGGATGGCCGAGGTGATGGGCGCCGAAGCCGTTGCCTCCGACAAGTGGATGCGCACGCTCGGCCTCTACAAGCTGGCCGAGAAGCAGTTCCAAGACCTGTCCGAGCCGGTGAAGACGGCGCTCACCGTCTATGCCGCCGGCGTCAACGCCCAGCTCGAGGAAAGCCGCAAGTGGCCGTGGCGCCGGCCGGCGATCGAGTTCTGGTTGCTCCGCTACGAACCGCAGCCGTGGAAGCCCGCCGACTCCCTAGTGTGGGGGAAGATCATGGCGATGCGCCTAGGCGGCAACTGGCAGGACGAGATCCTGCGCGCGCGGCTGGCGAGGAAGCTCGCCCCGCAGCGGGTCGGGCAGCTGTGGCCGCTTTACCCCGACGACGCGCCGCACACCATCGACAAGGTCGCCGAGCTCACCCGCGGCCTCGATCTCGAAAAGCTGGCGGCGGCGGCGCCGGAACCGGCCGGCACGCCGCGTGGCGCCTCCAACGCCTGGGTCGTCACCCGCCAACACACCACCACCCGCGGCGCCATCCTTGCCAACGACCCGCACCTTCGGCTGACGGCGCCGATCCTGTGGTACCTGGCGCGGGTGAAAGCGGCGGACCTCGACGTCGCCGGCGCCACGGTGCCCGGCATGCCGTTCACCATCCTCGGCCACAACGCCCGCATCGCCTGGGGCATGACCAGCACCCACTCCGACATCCAGGATTTGTTCGTCGAGCAGATCGAAGCCGACGGCAAGCGGTACCGGATTCCGGACGGCGTGAAGCCGTTCGAGTCTGAATCCCAGACCATCGCCGTCAAGGGCGCAGAGCCGGTGAAGATCACCGTCCGCCGCTCGCGCCACGGCCCGATCGTTTCCGACGTCGTCGATGCCATCGGCAAGGTCGCCGGCAAGGACGCGGCGATCGCGCTGGCCGCCACCTTCCTCGAGCCCAAGGACACCACCATCGAGGCCCTCTACAAGCTGAACCGAGCCCAAAACTGGGAGGCGTTCGTGGCCGCGCTCCAGGATTGGCAGGCGCCGCAGAGCAACTTCCTCTACGCCGACGCCGCCGGCAACATCGGCTTCGTGGCGCCGGGCCTGGTGCCGGTGCGCAAGAAAGGCTGGGGCCTGGTGCCGAGCCCGGGCTGGGACGGCGAAACCGACTGGAACGGCTTCCTGCCGTTCGACCAGCTGCCTAAGGTCTACAACCCGGCGAGCGGCCGCATCGTCAACGCCAACAACCGCATCACGCCGGACGATTATCCGCACTTCATCACCACCGATTGGGCGCCGCCCTACCGCGCCGAACGCATCCTCGACCGGCTGAAGGCGCAACCGCAGTCGCCGCTGACCACCGGAAAGCTGCAGCACGACGAGGTCTCGGAAATGGCCCGCCGGCTGCTGCCGCTGCTGCTCGAGGTCGAGCCGACCGGCGACTTGTCCAAGGCGGTCCATGCGCGGCTGCAGAAATGGAACGGCGCCATGTTGCGCGGTCGTCCCGAGCCGCTGATGTTCTCGACCTGGCTGCTCGAGCTCAACCGCGCCATCTATGCCGATGAGCTCGGCGAGCTGGTCGACGACTACCTCGACCTCAGGCCCGAGTTCATCCATTCGGTTCTGACGCGCCATCAGCAGTGGTGCGACGACGTGCGCACCCCGGAGCCCGAGGACTGTAAGGGCCGTATCCTGCTGGCGCTGAAGCGGGCCGTCGACGGGCTGGTTGCCCGCCACGGGTCGAACCCGAGCCAATGGCAATGGGGCCGCGTCCACGTCGCCCATTTCCCTAACCCGGTTCTCGGCCGCCTGCCGTGGATCGGCGGCATCGCCCAGATCGACGTCGCCAGCGACGGCGGCAACTACACCGTCAACCGCGGCGCCAGCCGGGTCAGCGATCCGAAGTACCCGTTCCGGCACGTCCACGGCGCCGGTTACCGGGCGATCTACGACCTCAGCGACCTCGGGCAGTCACGCTTCGTGATCGCCACCGGGCAGTCCGGCAATCCGTTCTCGGGCCACTACAAGGGCCAGCTCGACGACTGGCTGGAGGGCCGCTTCGTCAGCCTGTCGCCGGCCGTCGCCTCGTTGAAGTCCGCCAACGCGCCGACTCTGGTGCTGAAGCCCGC
>JACPJY010000076.1 GCA_016187325.1 Rhodospirillales bacterium
CGTCCTTCTTATAGGCGTCGAACGTCGCGTAGGCCGGAATCTCGGCATGGGTGTGGCCGCCGTCGGCCGCCGCCGCCACCTTTTTCTCGGTCGCATGCGTCACATGCCGGTGGCCGACCTCGGCCACCGGCGCCGCCTCGCAACGGCCCATGCACGGCGCGCGCACTACCCGCACCTTGCCCTTGTACTTGGCTTCGAGCGCCTTGAGCAGTTTCTGCGCCCCCATCATCTCGCAGGTCAGGCTGTCGCAGACGCGGATGGTCAGCTGCGGCGGCAGTGTCTCCCCCTCGCGCACCACGTCGAAATGGGCATAGAAGGTAGCGACCTCGTAGACCTCGGTCATCGCCAGCTTCATCTCCTCGGCCAGCGCCGCAAGGTGCTGGACGGAAAGGTGGCCATAGCGGTCCTGGATCAGGTGCAGATGCTCGATCAACAGGTCGCGGCGGCGCGGCCGCTTGCCGAGCAGCCGGCGCACCTCTTCGAGGGCCGCGGGCTCGACTTGGCGGCCCTTGGGGAAAAACGGCGATGGCCCTCCGGCTCCCCGGATTTTCGGTTTATCGATCTGGGACATGTTATTCGGCGTCAGTCAGGGACATTTACTAGGACGGCGGCTCTTGCGGCTTCGATGGCCTCTTTTTTCGGATCTTCTGGCGCCTGGCGCAATGAAAGGGTGGCCCTCGGGTTTTGAGTGGAATGTTGTATACCACGGCCCCGCCCGGGCCGAAAGCCGGGAATAGGAACGGCTACGGCTTTTGGTTATGGTAGCCGAGACCGCGGATGGCCGCGTCCGTCGAAGCCCGGTATGGGCGGGGCGGGGTCGCGGCGGAGCGGCAAAAGGGGCCCGACGGCATGCAGGTCGATATCGAGGTGGCGCAGCTTCTCTGCTCCCGGCTCTGCCACGACATCGTCAGCCCGATCGGCGCCGTCAACGCCGGCCTCGAGTTGCTCGAGGAGGCGGCGGACGACGACGGCCGGGCGCTCGGCCTGATCACCACCAGCGCCGCCGAGGCCGCCCGCCGTCTCGCCTTCTACCGGGTCGCCTTCGGCCTCGGCGCCGGCGCCCAGGGCGCGGCGCCGATGCAGGAGGCGCGCGGGCTGGCGGCGGGGCTGTTGCTCGGCGGCAAGGCGGCGCTCGACTGGCCGGCCGACTCCGGCTCGACCCCCGAATGCGCGGTCGCCTCCGACGCGGTCAAGGTGGTCCTCAACCTGGTGCTGATCGCCTCCGAATCCCTGCCGCGCGGCGGCACCATCGGCGTCAAGGTGAAGACGCTCGAGGACGGCCTCGGCGTTGCCGTGATCGCCGCCGGCGCCGGCGCCCGGCTGCGCGACGACCTGCGCCGGGCGCTGGCCGGCAAGGCCACCGGCGACGGCCTCTCGGCGCGCAACGTCCACGGCCATTACGCGCAGTGTCTGGCGCACGGGCTCGGGGCCGCGATCGAGGTCGGCGAGGGCGCAAACGGCGAGGTGCAGCTGGCGGCGCTGTTCCCGGCGCGCTGACGCGGCGGCCCTAAATCGATAGCGATTCGGTCGCAATCGTCACCCCCGCGCAAGCGGGGGTCCAGTATCTTATTGAAAAATCTGGATTCCCGCTTTCGCGGGAATGACGGATTGAACAAACGTCAGCGTCGCGACTTCTAAGCCCGCGCCGTCGCCTTCTTCTTCACCGTCTTCTTGGCGCCGGCGGCCGTGGCGGCGGTCTTCTTGGCCGGGGCCTTGGCGTCGGCGCCTTCCGGATCGCGCAGCACGTAGCCGCGGCCCCACACGGTCTCGATGTAGTTGGCGCCGCCGGTGGCGGTGGAGAGCTTCTTGCGCAGCTTGCAGATGAAGACGTCGATGATCTTCAGTTCCGGCTCGTCCATGCCGCCGTAGAGGTGGTTGAGGAACATCTCCTTGGTCAGCGTCGTGCCCTTGCGCAGGCTCAGGAGCTCGAGGATGCCGTACTCCTTGCCGGTCAGGTGGATCGGCTGGCCGCTGACCTCGACCGTGTGCGAATCCAAATTCACGCTTAGCTTGCCGGTGGTGATCACCGACTGCGAGTGCCCGGCCGAGCGCCGGATGATGGCTTGGATGCGGGCCACCAGCTCCTTCTTGTTGAAGGGCTTGGTCAGGTAGTCGTCGGCGCCGGTGCCGAGGCCCTTGATCTTGTTCTCGGCCTCGCCCAAGCCCGACAGGATCAGCACCGGCGTCTCCACCCGGCCGTCGCGCAGCCGGCGCAGCACCTCGAAGCCGTCCATGTCCGGCAGCATGATATCGAGCACGATGATGTCGTAATCGTAGAGCTTGCCGATTTCGAGGCCGTCCTCGCCGAGGTCGGTGGTGTCGACCACCATGCCGGCCGATTCCAGCATCATCTGTATGCTTTGGCGCATGGTGGGGTCGTCTTCGACGAGCAGGACGCGCATGCAGGGCCCCCGGTTTTTTTGTTAACGAATTCGTTAACCATATTCCGGGTCGGGCCGCCGCGCAAGGTTCTGGGCGGCGCCCGCCGGGCGGCCGGCCTTTACCGAACCTTAACGGGCGGCTTCCCATACTGGTCA
>JACPJY010000077.1 GCA_016187325.1 Rhodospirillales bacterium
ATGCCGTCGCGGGCGGCGGCGATGTCGCGCCCCAATTGATCGATGGCGTCGATAAGCTTCTCGGAATTGTCTAGACTGGTCGCGTCTTTGCTTTTGGCGCTGGTGGTCACTAAATCCCTCCCTGGATGACGCCTGGTATTACTATATGAGAAAACACGCCGATCCTCCCACCGGTTTGTCGCAACCCGCTGATAAGTCTGGCGCGGGGCCGAAAGGCTATACTCCGCGCCCGGGCCAGGTGATCTGCGGCAATCTGGATATGCGTATAGACCGCAACGGCGTCTGGTACTACCGCGGATCGCCGATCGGTCGTAAGGAACTGGTGCGGCTGTTCTCCACGGTTTTGCGGCGCGACGACGCCGGCGACTACTGGCTGATCACGCCCGCCGAGATCGGCCGCATCGAGGTCGAGGACGCGCCATTCCTGGCGGTCGAGCTGGCCCGCCAAGGCGCCGGCCGCGATCAGGCGCTCAGTCTCCGCACCAATGTCGGCAAAATTGTGGCGGTCGACGCCGACCACCCGATTCGCGTCGACGTCGCCGCCGCGACCGGCGAGCCGGCGCCTTACGTGGTCATGGACGGCGGCGTCGAGGCGCGCCTGACGCGGGCGGTTTATTACGAGCTGGTCGACATTGGCCATCGGCAAACCCTCGGCGGCGAATCGCTGTTCGGGGTGTGGAGCAACGGCGCCTTCTTCGCCCTCGGCCGCCTGGAGGGCGACGCATGATCGCCGGCAGCAACCGCGACCGCGCCCACCCCGACCGCGCGCCAATCGACCGGGAGAGGGTGGTCGAGCGCCTGCGGCGCCCGCCCGCCGCCGGCCGCATGGTCGCCGGCGACCACCACCTCAACCCCGGCATGGGCATCGGCCAAACGCTGACGCCGGCCGCCGTGCTGGTGCCGCTGATCGCGCGGCCCAAGGGTCTGACGACGCTGTTCACCCAGCGCACCGGGCACCTGGCACACCACGCCGGCCAGATCAGCTTTCCCGGCGGCCACGTGGCGCCCGAGGACGAGACGCCGGAGGCGACGGCGCTGCGCGAGACCGAGGAAGAGATCGGCCTCGCCCGCCGCCACGTCGAGATCGTCGGCCGCTTGAGCGAGTACGTCACCCGCACCGGGTTCCGGGTGACGCCGGTGGTCGGCGTCGTGGCGCCGCCGTTCGATCTCGCCCCCGACCCGCACGAGGTGGCCGACGTGTTCGAAGTGCCGCTCGACTTCCTGCTCGACCCCGCCCACCACCAGCGCCACAGCCGCGAGGTCGGCGGCGTCGTGCGGCAGTTCTACGCCATGCCCTACCGGGGCTATTATATCTGGGGCGCCACCGCCGGCATGCTGATCAACCTCTACGAAGTGCTGAAGCCGAGATGATCCGCGTCTTCTTCGAGTACGTCTTCCCGCTGGTGCTGCCGACCGCCGTCTACGTCGCCTGGGTCACCTACGCGCGGGCCCGCCACCAGGGCGACGCCGAGGAGCTGCCGGCGCTCAGGAAAGGCCCGCTGTTCTGGTGCGCGCTCGGCGGCTTCGCGCTGATGATGGCGGCGCTGGTGACGACGGCGCTGATGACCGGCGCGCCGCCGGGGAGCCAATACCAGCCGCCGCGGCTGGAAGGCGGCAAGGTGGTGCCGCCAGAATACAAAGAGAAGTGACGGCCAAAGTGATGCAAGCAGGAGCGCGCGTTTCGCCATGGTGTCCCTGAAGGCCGTGCACGGGCCGACCGGCAAGCTGTCGCCGCAGGACTGGATGACGGCGCCCGCGACCAAGGCGGTGATCAAGGCGCTGACGGCGGGCGGCTCGGAAGTGCGCTTCGTCGGCGGCTGTGTCCGCGACGCGCTCGCCCACCGGCCGGTGCAGGACGTCGATTTGGCCACCCCCGACGCGCCGGAGAAGGTGATGAAGCTGCTCGCGGCGGCCGGCATCAAGGCGATCCCGACCGGCATCGGCCACGGCTCGGTGACGGCGATGGTCGGCGAACAGAAATTCGAGATCACGACGCTGCGCCGCGACGTCGAGACCGACGGCCGCCACGCCAAGGTCGCCTTCACCGACGACTGGATGGCCGACGCCGAGCGCCGCGACTTCACCATCAACGCGCTGTCGGCCACCACCGACGGCGACATCTACGATATGCACGACGGCATCGGCGATCTCGCCCACGGCCGCATCCGCTTCGTCGGGCTGGCCAAGGCGCGTATCGGCGAGGACGTGCTGCGCCTGCTCCGATATTTCCGTTTCTTCGGCGCCTACGGCCGGCCGCCGGCCGACACCGACGCCATCGCCGCTTGCCGCTCGGAGGCGTCGAAGCTCGCCACGCTTTCCGCCGAGCGGGTGCGCGACGAGCTCCTGAAGATCATGATGGTGCCGAACCCGGCCGACGTGGCGGTGATGATGCGCGGCCTCGGCATCTTCGCCCACATCCTGCCGGAGGCCGGCGACGTCGGCCGGCTGCGCATGCTGGTCTGGATCGAGACCCGCGCCATCCGGATCGACTCGGTGCAGCCGGAGCCGTTGCGGCGGCTGGCGGCGCTGCTCGGCACCGACGGCGCCGGCGCCGAGGCGGCGGCGCGACGGCTCAAGCTTTCCAACCGCGACACACTGCATCTCGTCACCCTGGTGGCGCCGCCGGCCGACATCGGGCCCAATCTGGAGGAGGCGGCGCTCAGGCGTGCGCTGCACCGGCTCGGCCCGGTGACGGTGCGAGATCTCGCTTTGCTCGCCTGGGCCGCCGAGCTCGCGATCACGCCGCGCATCCCGGCCACTCGCACACAGAAGTGGATCCATATCCTCCAGGCCTGCGACAATTGGAAAAGCGCGACGTTCCCGTTGACCGGCATCGACGTGATGATGGCGCTCGGGCTGCCCGAGGGGCCGCGGGTCGGCGAGCTGCTCGCCGCCGTCGAGGCGTGGTGGGAGGACGGCGACTACCAGGCCTCCCGCGACGACTGCCTGAACAAGCTGAAGGCGCTGGCGGCGGCCGGACGCTAGGCGGCGTCGGGTTTTGGGCCGGTTCGGATGGGGTCCGACCCCATCCCCGACGGCACAAGTCGTTGATCGGCAACGGAAACCACCGGTCTATTTTTTCCTGCGTCAGCATTTGTAAGCATTTGTCTACACGCGATTATAAACTTGACATACGGAAACGTCTATGGTACGCTTCCCCTATCAGATGGAGGAAGCAATGTCGCAAGTCCCTACAATTCAACAGTTTTTCCAGCAATTTCCAGACGACGACGCTTGCCTGGATTACCTCATGGTTTTGCGGTACGGCGAGGTTCTTGAGTGCCCTAAATGCCTGAAAACAGGCCACTTTACCCGCCTGAAGAAGCTGCCGGCCTATGCCTGCCCGTGGTGCGGGCACCATATCCATCCGATGGTCGGCACTTCCTTCCATCGGTCGCACGTGCCGTTGCAGAAGTGGTTTTATGCCATGTACCTGTTCACCACCACGCGCCACGGCGTTCCGGCCAAGGAATTACAGCGCCAGCTCGGTGTTTCGTACCCGACCGCCTTCCGCATGGCGCACAAGATCAGGGAGTACATGGGGCACCTGGACGGCGAGCCGCCGCTAACGGGCCATGTCGAGGCCGACGAGACTTACATCGGCGGCGTCGTGAAGGGCGGCAGGAAACACGGCATCACCGGACGCGGCGCGAATAAGACGGTCGTGTTCGGCATCCTTGAACGGGGCGGCGAGCTTTATACCGAGGTTGTTCCCGACGCCAGCCGCAAGTCCCTTATCCCGCCGATCCAGAGGAATTGCCCGCCGGGTACTACCATCAGCACGGACGAGTGGATGCCGTACCGCAACCTTTCCAAGCTTGGGTACGACCATCACATGGTCGAGCATGGGGGCAAGGAATACGCTCGCGGCGGCGTCCACGTGAACACCCTGGAAGCGTTCTGGTCGATGTTGAAGCGGTCGATCCGGGGCACCCATATCCACGTCTCCGCTAAGCATCTTCCGAAGTACCTCGGGGAGTTTGAGTACCGCTATAATCTTCGGAAGAACCCGGGCCAGATGTTCCCTCGGCTTCTAGCGTCCCTTTAGCCATCGCCTCTAGCAGCCGTGGAAAACGTTCATCAGCTTGCGACGAATGTTCCTTGGCAAACTGTTTCAGCTTGCCGGATTTCCGGGCTTCTTCAAGGGACAGGTGCTTACCACAGGACATCAGGCTGCCTCCTGGGCGACGATTTTAGCAGTCCATCCAGACTTTTCACCCTCGTGCTTCTCGACATCAATACAAACTTTCGCCCCGGTATCATGCGACCCGTTTACTTGAATCCACACGCGAAATCGAATTTGCTTAAAGAACAGATGCCTGTACTCCACTGGCAACCCGGAAACGTCCCGGAAAAGAACGACACCCGCCGGACGACTTGCAAACAGGTAGATTAGTTTCGCTGACCACGGCTCGATGTCAGTCGTTGTCTCGTCGCTTTTGATGTCCCGGGACCACAGCAACGGGATGTTTTCGTAGAATGGAAGGTCAACCTCGTTACCGCCTTCGTCGATCTCCTTCACGTCCACGATGAACGCTCGACACGCTTCGATTCGCAACCCGCTGTCGTTCCTACAAGTCAATCGCAAGACTGACTCATCGCCCAACATTTGCGTTTGTCTACTGCCAGTATATGGCGATTCAGAGGTTCCCCCGAACGCCACTCTAGAGAACGGCTCTGACGAGAGCGCAAACGAAAAACGCCGACCGGCGATAGTGTTGAGTTGTTCCGTTAAGCTGTTGGTTTCACGCTCTTTTTCAAAGTATAGATCGCTCCCCGATTTTGCAAATACGATGACATAGACTACGAGAAGCACAAGAACCGGGCCGACGACGCTATACAAGAACATCAAAGCCGCCTCCTGTGTAACATCGGCCGCGGTGTAACTGACCAAGGGCAACACTGCGGATGAACCCAGCAAGGCAACGACCATCCCCACAACGTGGTTGCGGAAGAATGGCCTAAAACTGCCATTTGCTTTGTGAAACCGAAGCCGCAGGAACGCTAGATATTGGCGCATCCTGCCATCATAGCGCGAGGTCAGAAGCGATCCATATTCCGCTTTGGTTATACGTATCTAAAGTTTATATACGCGTGTCTACATTCCGTCGCTTTCGCCGCCGCCGGCAACCGCCGCCCCGCCCGGCGCTCCGTCGGGTGTTGCCGCGTTCCCGGTGGGAACGGCGGCGACCTCCCGACGGCGGGCTCGGGCGGGCGCGGCGTCGATCCCGGCCAGCTTCGCCTGCAGGGCCACGGCGCGGGCAGCGGCCGGGAGGTTGCCGCTTTCGATGGCCTTCAGATAGACCATCTCCAGCTTCCCCAGCAGCGCGTCGCGGGCGTGGCATTTTTCGCGGGCGAGCTCGGCCTGGATTTCGGCGATGCGGTCGCGGATGCGCGGATCCCTGAGCAGCCGCCAACCTTGCTGGCGCCTGGCGCGCCACGAATAGCCGGCGTCCTCGGCCGCTTCGGCGGCATTCGCGGTCTGCACGAAGGCGTAGCAGAAGCGTTCCTGGCGCCGGTTGAGGGGGCCGTCGAGGGAGCCCGGATCGGGCGGCGCGAAATCGCAAGGACGGGGAGCGGGCGCGCCCTCCATCGACTCCGGAGATGCCCAGCCGGTAAGTTCCTGTTTTTCCATGACCTTATGCCTTTTTCCGTTGTAGTTTACGGAATAAAAGCATATTTAGGGTATAATGTCAAGAACAATAGTGGAACTTAATGTGCTATTCTAGATTTGGTCAATTCTAGTTTTTGGTCGTCTAAAAACGGGGATTTTGAGATAGACGACATTCGCTAGTTTCAGGTGGGTTGTTGCCGCCTCTGCTAGCGTTGTCCCCAACCGGGCCAAGTGATTCGTACAATAGGCCAGGCGTGACCGGAAAAGAGCTACTAGATGTTGTGTCGATCGAACTAGCATGGTTACTATGCTGGTTCGGCGTTGGGGGTGCAAATGGCACACGTTGATGAGACTATCCAATCGCTGCGAGCATTCGGCAGCGCTGATCCTCGACGGTTCGGTACTATTCTAATCGATCCCCCGTGGCGTTTTATCAATAGGACCGGGAAAGTAGCGCCTGAGCATCGCCGGCTAGCGCGCTACCAAACCATGGCAACGGACGAGTTGGCGCGCCTTCCTGTAGGAGAGTTAGCGAAGCCCGCCAGTCATATTTACCTTTGGTGCCCGAACGCTCTGCTGGCAGACGGATTACGACTCATGGAAGCGTGGGGTTTTACCTATAAGACGAATCTCGTCTGGTACAAGGTTCGGAAAGATGGTGGCCCTGATGGTCGCGGTGTTGGATTCTACTTTCGGAATGTAACCGAGCTGGTTTTATTCGGCGTCAAGGGGAAACTCCGCACGCTACCCCCCGGTCGACGCCAAACCAACATCATGGTTCACCGGAAACGCGAGCATTCAAAAAAGCCGCCGTTGATCTACAATATCGTTGAGGATTGTAGCCCTGGTCCATTTTTGGAGCTGTTCGCGCGCCACCGGCGCGAGGGCTGGCAACAATGGGGCGACCAAGTTGATACTTACGAGCAGATACGTCCCCGCCATCGCGGTTACGAATGGGCGCTATCCGATCCTCGCGACGATATAACAATTTAGGCGTGCGGCAATGCCGCTAATCTTGGAGAAGTTGCGGAGCGCTGGCTTTGATATCCGCTTCACTTATCACGCCGGTGCGATTCTGCTCAAAGACTTTCCCAAGGCTATACGAGAATTAGAAGCGCTTTTCCTAGATATTGCGATCCCTATTGAAGAGTTGATCCGGGGCGGCGGTGGCGAAGCTCAAGTAACGCAGAGACTCCGCCGGGCGTTGCATGGCCAAGGCTGGAAGAAGGGGGTTTTCAACGTTGAAAAAAAGATCAATGAACGAACCACCTTCGCACAATCGCATGAAGTCGATCATGTAAAGCACTACGAGAAGGGCACCATTGCCCTCGAAATCGAGTGGAATAACAAAGACCCCTTCTTTGATAGAGACCTGGAGAACTTCGGGCGGTTGCACGCCGATGGCGCCATCAGTGTTGGCGGGATAATCACGCGCGGCGCATCCCTTCAGGATGGCTTGGGCACAGCTATAAGGAAATATGCAGTAGCCAGTGAAATCGCTTCGTTCAATGACTTGAAGCGCTTCAATATCGATCCAACGCGGCGTCAGAAACAAATGGTCGAGAAAATTGCTCAAGCGGATGAAAGATCATTCGCCGAGGCGTGGGCAAGAGCATTCATGTCCGATAAGTTTGGTGCCGCAACGACTCATTGGAGCAAGTTGGAAACGCGGTTGGATCGTGGCGTCGGCAGCCCGTGTCCGCTGGTAGCAATAGGTATCCCACTTTCGTGCGTAACTGGGATTCCGAACGCTAAAAATTCAAAATGAGACACTATCCCCGACCTCCTCACTTACCCAAGAGTTTGCGCCACGCCTGGGCAACTTAGAAATACTGTCCTCCTTCCGTTTCCCCCTCTTTTTCGCCCGCCGCCGCAATAATATGATTCCGCCGCCGCGCCCATAAGGGCCCGGCCCCGGGGGGGGTCCGCTCGTTGTCGCGCTCGGTCCCGATTCCCCGCCCCGCTGCCTCCCTCACCCCTCCACCTCGCACCCCGCCGGGTCGTCGCGCCACGGATCGAACAGGGCGGCGCCGGAGTCGCGCACGTCGCGGACGTTGCGGGTCGCCAGATAAAGGTCGCGCTCGATGGCCTGGGCGGCGAGCAGCGTATCGACCACCGGCGGCGGCCGCCCCGACTCGCGCGCCACCCGGCCGCTGATCCGCCCCCAAAGGCGCACGCTCGAGTCGTCGAGGGAAAGCACGCGGCCCTGGAAGCGCGCTTCCAGGGCGGCCACCGCCGCCGCAAGGCGTGGCCGGGCGTGAGCGCCCGGCCCGAGCTTGGCGACGCCCTGGTCGTACTCGGCGAGCGTCAGGATGCTGATGTAGAGGCGCTCCTCCGGCGCCTGCCGCGCCCACGCCGCCACCTTGGCGTCGCAGCCGGGGCGCGCCAGCTCGGCGACGACGTTGGTATCGAGCAGCCAGCCGATCACAGATCGAGGTCGCGGCCGCGGTCGGGCGCGCGGCCGACGTCGATCTCGCCCAGCGCCGTCGCCTGCAGGAAGTCGACCAGCGGCTTCCGCGGCCGCCCGGCCGGCAGCAGCCTGGCGAGCTCGTCGACGGCGATGACGACGACCGCGTCCTCGCCGCGGTAGGTGACCCGTTGCGGCCCCTCGGCGCGGGCCCGGCGCACCACCTCGCTGAACCGCGCCTTGGCATCCTCGAGCTTCCATGGCCTGAGCGCGCCGAACCCGGCACACCCGGCGGACAATCGCGGCGGCGCCTTGCGGGCGGCCTTTCCGCCGCGGGGGCGTCGGGCACCGGCCTTGCCCTTGTTGCCCGTTTTGGCGCCCATGGGGGCCTCCTTCGATCTGACTAGCTAGTCAGATTATCGCACGGCCCGGCC
The DNA here is from genome assembly GCA_016187325.1 of Rhodospirillales bacterium. Taxonomy (GTDB): domain Bacteria; phylum Pseudomonadota; class Alphaproteobacteria; order Rhodospirillales; family Casp-alpha2; genus JACPJY01. The sequence goes on from JACPJY010000077.1 coordinate 8,456, forward strand.
CCGGCGGCAAGGCCGGCGGCGGGCGGTCTCCCCCCGCCCCTTCTTTATCGCCCGCCGCCGCAATAGTATGATTCCGCCGCCGCGCCCATAAGAGCCCGGCCCGGGGGTTCCAGTTCGATGTCGCGCTCCGCTCCGCTTCTCCGCTCTCCCGCCGCCACCGCGGCCGTGCTCTTCGCCGCGGGCCTCGCGCTCTCCGGCTGCAAGATCTTCATGTCCGGCCATTCGGCCGACTATTCGATCGTCGTCACCGGCACCGGCGATCTCGACCCCGCCACCGACACCATGACGTTCCAGGTCGTCTACGAGGGCCTCGGCGTCACCTGCACCGGCTCCAGCAAGGGCCGCGACGACGGCGTGCAGGGCCACGCCGGCGGCTACACCTGCACCGACGGCCGCAGCGGCGGCGGCAAGTCGCAGGTCACCCACATGCAGGGCGGCACCGGCTTCATGACCGACAACTGCGGCAACGCCTTCGAATACGTGTGGGGCATCGACGCCGGCGCCATCAGCGCCGCCGGCGACCAGTACCGGCGGCTCAACGCCGGCAAGCAGGCGACCGCCGCCGACAAGTGCGCCCTGGCCAAGGCCAAGACGACGGTGCCGGCGACGGCGGTGGCTGCGGCGGCGCCCGAGACGCCTGAGGAGCAGCGGCTGGCCAAGCTGAAGAAGCTCTACGACGACAAGCTGATCGACGACGCCGAATACAAGGCGCAGAAGCAGGCGGTGCTCAGCCGCATGCTGGCGCCGGCGCCCGGCGCGACGGCGGCCACGACCGCGCCGGCGGTCGTCATGGCACCGGCCGAGCCGATGAACGCCGGCGACATCCCGGCCAACGTCGCCTTCGGCCGCTACCACGCCCTCGTTATCGGCAACGACGCCTACGCGCATCTGCCGAAGCTGAAGACGGCGCGCAACGACGCCATGGCGGTCGCCGCCTTGTTGGAGAAGGACTACGGCTTCACGGTGACGTTGCTGCTCGACGCCGGCCGCGCGCAGATCATCGAGAACCTGGACGCATTGACGGAGAAGCTCGGCGCCGAGGACAACCTGGTGATCTATTACGCCGGCCACGGCTGGCTGGAGCAGGACTCGGCGCGCGGCTATTGGCTGCCGATCGACGCGCAGCCCAACCGGCGCACCAACTGGATCTCCAACACCACGCTCACCGACACCCTTTCCAGCTTGCGCGCCAAGCACGTGATGGTGATCGCCGACAGCTGCTTCTCCGGCACCCTGGTGCGCGGCGCCAACGTCGGCTTGCGCGCCGGCGACTACTGGCGGCGGATGGCGGCGAAGTGGACGCGCGTCGCCATGGTGTCGGGCGGGCTGGAGCCGGTGGCCGACGGCAGCGACGCCCACTCGCCGTTCGCCAAGGCGCTGATCGGCGCCTTGCAGTCGAACGCCTCGGTGATGGACGGCACGCAACTGTTCGAGAAGGTGCGCCGGCCGGTGATGCTGGCCGCCAAGCAGACGCCGCAATACTCCGACGTCCGCCAGGCCGGCCACGACGGCGGCGACTTCCTGTTCGTGCGCAGGAAATAGCGGCGGCTGGGCGGCCGCCTCTCCTCTCGCTTGTGCAGGGACCGCTTCGCCGGGTCGCGGCGAATTTTCGGGTATTCCACCGTCGGGCGCCGGGCGGCGGCGCCGCGCCAGGCCGGCGAAGTCGCGGCGGGCGCACGTTTATATTTGACAGTCGGCGCCGCGGGATTTCTAGATAGAGGGCAAAAGCGCAGCCGATACACGGGCTGCGCGCCGCCGGAGGCGGACGCGCAACCGCGCTCCGGAAACGCCTGGGAGGGCAAGAATGGACAAGGCGCGCGCCTGTTTTTGGTCGGCGGGCGGTGTTTTCACCGTTTTCGTCGCCGATGTCATCGCCGCCAAGGTGCAAGTCCTGGCCGGCGCCACGATCCCCCAGCATCTCAGCAATCCACTGCAATTCGCCGTCGTCCTGATCGCCATTGTCCTGTTCGTCGCCGGCGCGCTGATCCGCGAGAGGCAGGACGGAAAAGCGGCCGGGGATACGACGTAGCGTCGGCGCATCGACCGGCCTCAGGGCGGCGCGAAAGGCGTCGCCGGCACGCTAGCGACAACGATCAACGTCAACCAGGAAGGAAACTGCCATGACCAACAATGTGTTCAGCACCCCCATCGACCGCCGCCGGTTCTGGCAGCTGTCGGCCAAGTACGGATTCACCGCCGTGGCGTTGACGGCGGCCAGCATGCCGTTTTTCAGCGAGGAGGCGGTGGCACAGACCGCGAAGGAAGAAGGCGAGCGCCAGAAGGCCGCCAAGACGACCATGAATCTGGCCACCGAGTACGTGATCGGGGCGACCCGCTACTACCCGATCATGCAGCTCAACTTCAAGGAAAACGTGCAGAACATGACCAACGGCGAGGTCTACGTGAAGCTGTCGCCGGGCGGCGTGCTCGGCAAGGGCGGCCAGCTCGCCTCGAAGGTGCAGTCGAACACCATCCAGGCCGCGCAACATTCGGTTTCCAACTTCGCGCCGTTCGCGCCGGCCATCGACCTGATTAACGTTCCCTACTGGGCTAACACTAACCAGAAGTTCGTCAACCTGGTGACCAGCGCCGTGTGGAAGAAGGAAGTCCACAACCGCGTCAACGAGAAGGGTTTCGAGGTGCTGCTGTACCTGGTGCTCGACCCGCGCACGGCGGCCACCCGCAAGGGCTTCGGCAGGGTGCTGAAGACGCCGGCCGATATGAAGGGAATGAAGTTCCGCATTCCCGGCTCGAAGATCCTGGAGCAGTTCTACCGCATGGCCGGCGCCAACCCGACGCCGGTGGCCTGGGGCGAGACGCCGACAGCGATCAAGGAAGGCGTCGCCGATGGGCTCGATCCGGCGCTGGTGGCGCTCTATGCCGCCGGCTTCAGCGGCTTGCTGGAGACCGTGTCGTTCATCAAGTCGGTCGAGGACGCCCAGGTCTATTCGTGCAATCTCGCCTGGCTCAGGGGGCTGTCGTCGCAGGCGCAGGCCGGCATCCATGCCGCCGCCGACATCACCTTCCAGCAGAACCTGGCGCAGGTGCCTGCATCGCGCGCGTTCGCCATGGCGGAGATGGCCAAGGCGGGGACCAAGTACTACGCCCCCAACGACGCCGAGCTGGCGCAGTGGAAGGCAGCCTGCGGCGCGCAACGGCCGGAATGGGACGAGCTGAAGAAACAGTTGGCGGGAAGCCTCGCCAAGTTCGGCGAATTCCAAGTGGCGGCCGACCATCAAGGCAAGTACTACGTGGATGACGTCAAGGGCTGACGCCCGCCACGTCACGGGGACATCCGGGGGGGCCGCCCGCGCGGCGGTCTCCCCCTTCCCTTGCGTAGGTGAAGCGGACCGATGACGCGCGCGATCCTCAGAAACATTGACAAGAATGGCGAGCGGTATTTGCTGCTCGTCTTCTACACGCTGGTCGTGGCGGTGATCGGCGTCGAGGTGTTCCGCCGCTTCGTGCTGTCGTTTTCCAGCGTCTGGGGCGAGGAGGTCGCCCGCTTCGCCTTCATCTACCTGACCTGGGTCGGCGCCAGCGCCGGCGTCAAGAACCGCAGCCACATTCGCATCGACGTCATCTACGGCTGGGTGCCCGAACGTCACCATGTATGGCTCTACGTGCTAGCCGACGTGGCGACGATGATCTTCGCGGTGATCGCGCTTTATTATTCGCTGATCCCGATCCTCACCTCGATCAACTTCGACAACGTCACCGACGGGCTCCGCATCAACCGCTCGTTCTTCCTGGTGGCGGTGCCGCTCGGCTTCACCATGACGATCGTGCGGGTGGTTCAGAACCTGGTCCGCGACGTCCGGGACCACCGGGCCGGCCGGCCGGTTTATCGCGGCAAGAAACTGTTCGAGTGATGTACCAGCTCTACGCCGCCTCGACGAGCCTGGATTGGACCTTCTACGGTCCGGCCGTGGGCATGGTTGTGCTGATCCTGCTCGGCGTGCCGGTGTGGGTGGTGCTCGGCCTGGGCACGGCCTTGCTGCTGTCGCTGACCGAGGTGATGCCGCTGACGCTGATCGGCGAGACCCTGTTCGCCGGCATCGACAGCTTTTCGCTGATCGCGGTGCCGCTGTTCATCCTGACCGGCGACGTCATCGTCACCACGCGGCTGTCGGAGAAGCTCCTGAAGCTGGCGGAGGCCACCCTCGGCTGGATCCGCTCCGGTCTCGGCACCTCGACGGTGCTCGGCTGCGGCTTCTTCGCCTGCATCTCGGGCTCGGACGCGGCCGACGCGGCGGCACTCGGCCGCATCACCATCCCGCACCTGGTGAAAAAGGGCTACCCCGTGGAGTACGCCGCGGCGCTGGTCGCCAGCGGCGCCACCACCGGCATCCTGATCCCGCCGTCGATCTCCTACATCATCATCGGGCTGACGCTGGGCATCTCGGCGTCGACCTTGTTCAAGGCTGCGGCCATCCCCGGCGTCATGGTGCTGGCCGCCATCATCCTGACCAACATCGCCATCAACCGCGTGCGGCGGTACGAATCGAGCACCGGGCGTTTTTCCCACGTCGAGTTCGGGCGCGCGCTGTGGCGGGCGCGTTACGCCGTCCTGATTCCGTTCATTATCCTGGGCGGTATCTACTCCGGCGTCTTCACGCCGACCGAATCGGCGTCGGTGGCGGTGCTGACGGCCGTCGCCATCGGCTTCGGCACCGGACAGCTCCGCGTCTCGGACTTCCCGCGCATGATGGAACGCTCGGCCGAGGTGAATGGCGTCATCGCGCCGATCATCGGCATTGCGCTGCTGTTCGCGCAAGCGCTGGCGGCGCTGCAGGTGCCGCAGGCGTTCCTGCACGGCATCACCGCGTTCACGGAAAGTCCGTGGGCGGTGATTCTGTTGATGCTCGGCGTGTTCCTGGTCGCCGGGTGCGTCATGGAGACGACGCCCAACATCGTCATCCTGGCGCCGTTGATGCTGCCGCTGGCGCAGGAAATCGGCATGAACGAGATTCACTTTTGCATCTTCATGGTGACGGCGCTCGGCGTCGGCTTCATCACGCCGCCGCTCGGCTTGAACCTATTCGTGCTGTCCGGCCTGACGGGGGTGCCGGTGATGCAGATCGCCAGCCGCGCCATCCCCTACGTCGCGACGATGCTGGTGATCGTGTTGCTGCTGGGGTTCGTGCCGTGGTTCTCGGTGTGGGCGTTGTGACGACTTAACGGATGCGCGCCGGCGCCTTACCATAAGTGGAGCCCGGTGCGGGAGCCGGTGGAATCAATGTCGAGATCCGTTTCGCGCAATCCCTATCGCTGCATCTCGGCGGCCATGCTCGCCGTTGTGGCGATGGCGTTAGTGTTTCCGGCGTAGGCGCGCGCCGGCTTCGAGGACGCGGTCGCGGCTTACGCGCGCGGCGACTACGCCGCCGCGCTGAAGGAGCTGCAGCCGCTGGCCGACCAGGGCGACGCGCGCGCCCAGCACAACCTGGGTGTGCTGCATGGCGAAGGCAAAGGCGTCGCCCGCGACCGCGAGGCGGCGGCCGAATGGTACCGCAAGGCGGCCGAGCAGGGCTTCGCCCAGGCCCAGAATGACCTCGGGCTCGCCTACCAGCACGGCCAAGGGGTGGCGCAGGATTACGACGAAGCGGCGAAGTGGTATCGGCTGGCCGCCGAGCAGGGCCTGGC
>JACPJY010000042.1 GCA_016187325.1 Rhodospirillales bacterium
GATGTTCTTAACCACGCCCTCCAGTACTTGGCCTTCCTTCAGGTTCGAGATCAACTCGGAGCGGGCCTCGGTGCGCGTTTCCTCGAGCACGGCGCGGCGCGATACTACGATGTTGTTGCGTTGCGGATCCATCTTCAGGATCTGGAACGGCTGCGGCGCGTTCATCAAGGGGCCGATGTCACGCACCGGCCGGATGTCCACCTGCGAACCAGGCAGGAACGCCACGGCGCCCGACAGATCGACGATGAAGCCGCCCTTGACGCGACCGAAGATGACGCCGGTGACGCGCTCGCCCTTGTTGAAGGCTTTCTCAAGCTCGGACCAGGCTTCCTCGCGGCGCGCCTTCTCGCGGCTGAGCCGGACGATGCCTTCGCGGTCCTCGTAACGCTCGACGAACACGTCGACGGTGTCGCCGGCCTTGACCTGGGGTTCCTGGCCCGCGGTCGCGAATTCCTTCAGCGGCACCCGCCCTTCCGATTTCAGGCCGACATCAATCAATACCTCTTCGTGGGCGATGTCGAGAATGGTGCCCTTGACGACGCGGCCTTCGAAGCCGCCGTCGCGTTTGAGCGAAGCGTCCAGGAGTTCGGCGAAATTCTCTTTGATGGCGGGGGGGACGTCTTTGGCGGCGGTTTCCTTGACCGCGGTGTCTTTTTCAGGAGCCATTGGTTCCTTAAATCCTCATAATGTTATTCGGGCCAACCGGTTGGGTCCGGCGGTCTTGCGGTTGAAAAGGCCCTTCCCTGGGGCCGTCTCGGCCTGCGGCAAGGGGGTGACGTCGGGTCTTAGCCGTGGTTCGCGGCGATGAAGCCCAGGGCCGCGGCAAAAGCCTGATCGGCATCGAGCTCGCTGGTGTCCAATTGATAGGCGTCCTTGGCCGGCTCCAGCGGGGACACGGGGCGGGCGCTGTCACGCGCATCGCGTTCCTTCATGTCCGCGAGAACGCGGCCATGTATAGCCTCGAGGCCCCGTTCCCGCAACTCCTTAAAACGCCTTTCGGCGCGCACCTCGACGCGGGCGGTGACGAACAGCTTGATGTCGGCGTCGGGGCACACCACGGTGCCGATGTCGCGGCCGTCGAGCACCGCGCCCTTGGCGCCTTTCGGCGGGTTTTTGGCGAATTTCCGCTGGAAGGCGAGGAGGGCCTGGCGCACCCCCGGAATCGCCGACACCCGTGAGGCGGCGTCGGCGGCGGCGTCGGAGCGCAGATCCTGCGCCTCCAAGTCCTCCGGTTTCAAGGCCCTGGCGGCCTTTTCCGCGGTTTCCGGGCGGTTCGGGTCGCCGTCTGCGCGCACCACCGCCATGCCGACCGCCCGGTAGATCAGCCCGGTATCCAAGTAGGCGAGGCCGAAATGCTTGGCCAACCGGCGCGCCAGCGTGCCCTTGCCGGCGGCCGCCGGCCCGTCGATGGCGATGATCACCGCCGCCTGCCTCCCCGCCTTCGCCCCCGCCCGCCCCGTCCGGCCTTGGCGGATTTGGAGGATTTGTCGGATTTCCGCGGGTTATCGGGTATCTTCCGCCGGCCAGCCGGCTTGCGGGCGGGCTTCCGGGGTTTCGCCGCCGGGCGCCGGGCGCCCACCGCCGTCAACGCCCCGCCGAGACGGTTCATCAGGGCGACGAATCGGCGTCGTCGACGGTGACCGGCTTCTCGGCGACCATGCCGAGCACCGCGAACGCCATGGCGATCCGGTGGTCGAGATGGACGGCGACGCGGGCGACGCCCGCGGGCGGGCCGCCGACCCCGAAGATGGTCAGCGAATTCTCCGTCTCGTCGACGCTCACGCCGGCCGCCTTCAGGCCGCGGGCGATCGCCGCCAAGCGGTCGCTTTCCTTGACCCGCAATTCGCCGATGCCTTCCAGTCTGGTGGTGCCGCGGGCGCATGCCGCGGCCACGGCGAGCACCGGATATTCGTCGATCATGCTCGGTGCCCGCCCTGCCGGAACCACGACGCCCTTTAGCCGCGAGGCGCGCGCCACCAGGTCGGCGACCGGCTCGCCCGACACCTTGCGACGATTGCGCAGCATGATCCGCGCCCCCATCTCGTCGAGGGTGTCGATCAGGCCGATGCGCAGCGGGTTGACGCCGACACCCTCGAGCGTCACCTCGGAGCCCGGCACCAGCAGTGCCGCCACTAGCGGGAATGCCGCCGACGAGATGTCGCCTGGCACCTCGACGACGCGGCCGGAGAGCTCCGGCTGGCCGGTGACGGTGACTCGGCGACCACCCGACGGCATCTTCTCGACCGTCACCTCGGCGCCGAAATGGGCGAGCAGGCGCTCGGAGTGGTCGCGGGTCGACTGCGGTTCGATGACGGTGGTCTTGCCCGGCGTGTTGAGCCCGGCCAGCAGCACCGCCGACTTGACCTGCGCCGAGGCTACCGGCAATTCGTAGGTGATCGGGATCGGCTGGCGGGCGCCGGTGACGGTGATCGGCAGCCGTCCGCCCGAGCGCGCGGTGAACCGCGCGCCCATCTGGCTGAGCGGCGACATTACGCGCTCCATCGGCCGCTCCGACAGCGAGGCGTCGCCGGCGAACGTGGTGGTGAACGGATGGGTGGCGGCGACGCCCATCAGCAGCCGGGCGGCGGTGCCGGAATTGCCCATGTCGAGCACGCCCGAGGGTTCGCTGAGCCCGCCGACGCCGCGGCCCCAGACTCGCCACGTGCCGGCGCCGTCGCGCTGGACTTCGGCGCCCAACCCAGCGACGGCCTTCGCCGTGCCCAGCACGTCCTCGGATTCCAGGAGCCCGGTGATGCGGGTTTCGCCGACCGCCAGCGCACCCAGGATCAGCGCCCGGTGGGACAGCGACTTGTCGCCTGGAACCGTCGTTCTGCCCCTCAACGAGCGGGCGCGCCTGGAAATCAGGGCCGTCGCCACCGTCTAATCCTCCGTTTCCGAGCCTTCGGATTTGCGTGCCGTCTCTATCATGAAACCGCCCCCGGAGTAAGGGCTCCCTTGCCGGAAACCGGGGCCGATATTTTTTGTCCGTGGGCGGTCTTTTGTTTTTGACAGGCGATGGCGAACATGGCAATTGGCATACCCGAAACGAACCGATACCCCCAAGGAGGACGACGGGTGGCCAAACCGGAATGGGGAAAGAAACGCACGTGCCAGAGTTGCGGCGCGGTGTTCTACGATCTCAAACGAAAAACCATCAGTTGCCCGAAGTGCGGCACGGCATACAACCCGGAGCCGCCGGTCAAGGGGAAGCGGGCGGCAGCAGTCGCGCCCGCCCCGATTCCCGCCACAACGCCCAAGCCCAAGCCCGCCCCGGTCAAGGCCGCCGAGGTGGCGCCGGCGGACGACCTCGATATCCTCGCCGACGACGAGGAGGATGTGGCCGACGATGACAAGCCGCCGGCCGCGCTCGCCGGCAAGGCCAAGTCCGGCAAGAAGGGCGACGACAAGGAAGATGCGCTGATCGAAGACCCCTCCGACCTCGGAGAGGACGAGGACGACATGGGTGAGGTCAAGGAGCACATCGACGACGGCGTCGGCGACAAGGTCTGAGCCACCGGCGCGCTCCGCCGCCATACGAAACACGATTTCCGGCCCGATCGGCGGTCCGATTGCCGGCCCCGGCAACCACGACCGCGATGCCTCCGGGATTCCGCCGCGGTGCGACGCGGCAGCCAGTTTTCCCTTGCCTTCGGCCGGCCGCGAACCGTATTTTTCGGTGCCGCCGGCCGCTCCGTTCGCGTCGGGCAGCGGCGGCGCCATCCCGACACCCTTGGGGCCGTAGCTCAGTTGGGAGAGCGCTACAATGGCATTGTAGAGGTCAGGGGTTCGATTCCCCTCGGCTCCACCATCCTGCTTCGCACACCTGTCGAACCCCTGAGTTCGTCGCCCACCGGCTGGCGCCTTGGGGTTCGATTGTCCTCGGGCTCCACCATCCCCTTCCTGCATGCCCGCCGATGGCGCTATGCTCCCACCCATCGGAGGAGCGGACGATGCGGCGGGGCGCTGGGAGTTTCGGCTTTGTCGTCATCCTGCTGGCGACCGCGTTGACGGCGGCCGGATCGACAGCCGCCGAGCGCGTCGTCCATGTCTACAACTGGTCCGACTACATCGCCGCCCACACCCTCGACAAGTTCCGCGCCGCGACCGGCATCCGCGCCGTTTACGACGTGTTCGATTCCAACGAGGTGCTGGAAACCAAGCTGGTCACTGGCAAAAGCGGCTACGACGTGGTGTTCCCGTCGCTGAAGCCCTACGGCGAGCGGATGATCCGGGCGGCGATGCTGAAGCCGATCGAGCGCGCGCGGCTGCCCAACCTCAAGAACGTCGATCCGGCGATGCTGAAGGTGATGGCCGAGGCCGATCCCGGCAACCGTCACCTGGTGCCCTACATGTGGGGCACCACCGGCATCGGCTACAACACCGCCAAGGTCAAGGCGGCGCTGGGTCCAACGGCGCCGGTGACCAGCTGGCGGTTGCTGTTCGACCCGGAGGCGGCGAAGAGGCTCGGCGCTTGCGGCATCAGCTTCCTCGACGACGACGAGGCGCTGGCGGCGATGCTGCTGCATCTCGGTCGCGATCCCAATTCGGCCAAACCCCAGGACCTCGACGCGGCGGCGGCGGCCTACGCCAAGGTGCGGCCGCACGTGCGCTACTTCCATTCCTCGAAATACATCGAGGCGCTGGCCAACGGCGATCTGTGCGTCGCGCTCGGCTTTTCCGGCGATGTGGTGCAGGCCCGCAACCGCGCCCGCGAGGCCAAGAACGGCGTCGACATCGCCTACGCCATCCCGAGCGAGGGCGCCTCGCTGTGGGTCGACACCATGGCGATCCCGAAAGACGCGCCGCATCTGATCGAGGCGCACGCCTTCATCGACTTCCTGATGCGCCCCGAGGTCATCGCCGAAATCTCCAACAAGGTCGCCTACGCCAACGC
>JACPJY010000043.1 GCA_016187325.1 Rhodospirillales bacterium
CGCCATGACGGCACCGGCCTCGGGCTGTCGCTGGCGAAGTCGTTGACCGAGCTGCAGGGCGGCCGGCTGGCGATCGAAAGCGAGTTCGGCAAGGGCACCACCGTCACCGTACACTTCCCGCCCGACCGCCTCGTCGCCCACTGAGCGGTCCGCGAAAGGGCTGCCGTCGACCCCCGAAACGGGCCGCTAAACCGCCCCGGCGCTGGCGCGTCCCCCGGTGGCGCCTCCCAGGGCACCGGCGAGGGCGGCGAGATCGACGACGAAATCCCGTTCTGATTGGACTCTCGGGCGTCTCACGCCCCTTGCGCAAGCGCCTCGGCGGGGATCAGTGCCGGCAGAGGCAGCGGCGCCGCCTCGTCCCGCGGCCGCGACAGATAGAGTTCGGCATGGAAATAGCCGTCGGCCTCAATGCCGGTCGGATCGATGCCGAGCGAATCGAGCCGTTTCAGCACTTCGCTTTGCTCGGCTTCGTCGGCGAAGCGCCGCTGGATGAAGGTGATCCCCTCGAGCCTCTCGGTGACGAGGCCGTGCTCCGCCATCGTCAGCGCGATCCGGTCGTAGGGAAACATCCTGAGCACGAACGATGCGATCCATGGCGATGGCCCGGGGGAAGCATCGGTGAGATCGAGGATGCGGGCGAAGGTGTCTTCGGTCACGTAGCCGACGCAACCGGTGGAAATGACCATATCCGCGGGCGCGATCATGCGCGCCGCCGCGGGCGAGGGCGCCGCCGTCTCGAGGTTGGCGGCAACGCCGGCGTCCACGAGGCCGGCGTCGGTAGCATATTTCACCGCCTCCGGCGAGACGTCGAGCCCGACGACCGTCAAGGCCGAATCGGTTTCCGCCCGTTCGACCAGCGCCTTGTCGCTTTCGACCAACGCCGCGCGGTCGGACTCCGCCATGTCCGCGTAATGACGGTAGAGGTCGTCGAGGGAAAGTCCGTGCTTGAGCAGCGCGCCGTTCACGCCATAGGAGCAGCCGAGGTCGAGCAGCGTCAGATGCTCCCGCTCGCGCGTCTCGCGCAGCGCCTCGATCAGCGCCGCGAACACCGGCTTGGCGTGCTCCGGAATGACGTAGTCGCAGGCGCCGAGGGAGGCGAAGTAGGGGCGGGGGTCGGGCTCACGGTAAATGTCGGCGAAATTCGCCTTGGCCGCGTTGCCGGCGTCGAAAAGGAAATCGTTCATGGCGTCAACCTCCCGGCGGTCTGGGTCGGGTGTGCGTCTGGGACGATGGATTTTTCGGGACCGGAGGAGGTTAATCCCTGGCGGCGTCGCGATCAAACTTCGATTTCCGCCGCCGGGAAAGCGGCCCGCGAAGGGCTACCATTGGCTCTCAAAATGGGCCGCCAAACGGCCCCGAAACAGGCCCCGAAAATCGCCCCGAAAGACCGCCGCATTCGGTTGTTAGCGGATGCGAAAAATGCTACATTTCAACGTTCCGGCGGGGCCTTCGGAACGGTTCCGGCAGGGGCCGTCCAGGCCCCTGAAAATACAGGATAATCCGCTTGACGACACCCGACGATCCGGCCGCCCCCTCGGCATCCGATTCCTACGTCACGCAGGTATCGATCGTCGACGAAATGCGGTCGTCGTACCTCGATTACGCGATGAGCGTGATCGTCGCCCGCGCGCTGCCCGACGTGCGCGACGGCCTGAAGCCGGTCCACCGCCGAATCCTGTATGCGATGAAGGAGAACGGCTACGAGCACGGCAAGCCGTTCCGCAAGTCGGCGCGCATCGTCGGCGACGTGATGGGCAAATACCATCCGCACGGCGACCAGGCGATCTATGACGCCATGGTGCGAATGGCGCAGAACTTCTCGATGCGCCTGATGCTGATCGACGGCCAGGGCAACTTCGGCTCCATGGACGGCGACCGCGCGGCGGCGATGCGCTACACCGAGGCGCGGATGGCGCTGGCGGCGCACGCGCTGTTGGAGGACATCGACAAGGACACCGTCGATTTCCAGCCCAACTACGATGAGACCGTGCGCGAGCCGACCGTGTTGCCGGCCGGGTTCCCGAACCTGCTGGTCAACGGCGCCGGCGGCATCGCCGTCGGCATGGCCACCAACATCCCGCCCCATAACCTGGGCGAGGTGATCGACGCCTGCTGCGCCTACATCGACAACCCCGAGATCACCGTCGACGCGCTGATCCAGGACCACATCGTCGGCCCCGATTTCCCGACCGGCGGCCTGATCATGGGCCGCAACGGCATCCTGCAGGCCTACCACACTGGCCGCGGCTCGGTGGTGATGCGCGGCAAGACCACCATGGAAGACGTGCGCGACCGCAGGGCGATCATCGTCCACGAGATCCCGTACCTGATCAACAAGGCGCGCATGATCGAAATCATCGCCGACTGCGTGCGCGACAAGAAGATCGAGGGCATTTCGGACCTGCGCGACGAATCCGACCGCAAGGGCGTACGCGTGGTCATCGAGTTGAAGCGCGACGCCGAGCCGGAGATCGTGCTCAATCAGCTCTACAAATTCACACCGCTGCAGTCGAGCTTCGGTGTCAACATGCTGGCGCTAGACGGCGGGCAACCGCGGTTGATGAGCCTGAAGCAGATCATCGCCGCCTTCGTCGCCTTCCGCGAGGAAGTGGTGCGGCGACGCACGGTGTTCGAATTGGGCGAGGCGCGCGGGAAGGCGCACGTGCTGGTAGGCCTCGCCGTCGCGGTCAGCAACATCGACGCGGTGATTGCGCTCATCCGCGCCGCCAAGGACCCGGTGGCGGCGCGTAAGCAGTTGATGGCCAAGGCGTGGCCGGCCAAAGATGTGGCCGCCATGATCAAGCTCCTCGACGAGCCGGGGCACGGCATCGCCAAGGACGGCACCTACAAGCTCAGCCGCGAGCAGGCGAAGGCAATCCTGGAGCTGCGCCTGCACCGGCTGACCGGTCTCGAGCGCGACAAGATCGGCGAGGACTTGAAGGAGCTCGGCCGTCAGATCAACGAATTCCTGAAGATCCTGGCGTCGCGCAAGGTGCTCTACGCCCTGCTCCGGAAGGAGTTGCTGGCGATCAAGGAGAAGTTCAACAACCCGCGCCGCACCGTCATCGACGATTCGGAATTCGAGCACGACATCGAGGACCTGATCCAGCGCGAGGACATGGTGGTGACGGTCACCAACACCGGTTACGTCAAGCGGGTGCCGCTCTCCACTTACCGGGCGCAGCGACGCGGCGGCAAGGGCCGCGCCGGCATGGCCACCCGCGAGGAGGATTTCGTCAGCCAGGTGTTCGTCGTCAACACCCACACGCCGGTGCTGTTCTTCTCGTCGTCGGGACTGGTGTACAAGATGAAGGTGTACAGACTACCGCTCGGCACCCCGCAGGCGCGCGGCAAGGCGCTGATCAACCTGCTGCCGCTGGCCGAAGGCGAAACCATTACCACGCTGATGCCGCTGCCCGAGGACGAGAGCACATGGGGCAACCTCTACGTCATGTTCGCCACGGCGTCGGGCGGCGTGCGCCGCAATTCGCTCGAGGACTTCGTCAACGTCAAGGCCAACGGCAAGATCGCCATGAAGCTGAAGGAAGGCGACCGCCTCGTCAGGGTGCGCACCTGCACTGAGGACGACGACATCCTCCTTTCCTCCCGCGGTGGCAAGTGCATCCGCTTCCCGGTCACCGCCGTGCGCGTGTTCTCGGGCCGCACCTCGGCCGGGGTGCGCGGCATGCGGCTCTCCAAGAAGGACGAGGTGATTTCGATGTCGGCGCTGCGCCACGTCAAGGCCAGCGTCGAGGACCGCGAGGAATACCTGCAAGCCGTCCACGCCGCCAGGCGCCTCAAGGGCAGCGACTACGCCGGCCGCGCCGACGACAAGGCGCGCGACAGGAAGTTGGCGGCCAAGCTAGAGCAGCCGAAGTTCCGGCAGATGGCGGCCGACGAGGAATTCGTCATCACCATCGCCGCCGACGGCCTCGGCAAGCGCTCGTCGGCCTACGAGTACCGGATCGCCGGCCGCGGCGGCAAGGGCATCACCGCCATCGACGTCGCCCGCGGCAGCAAGACCACGCACGTGGTCGCCAGCTTCCCGGTGATCGCCACCGACCAGATCGTCATGGTCTCCAACGGCGGCCAGATCATCCGCTGCCCGGTCGACCAGATCTCGGTCGTCGGCCGTGCCAGCCGCGGCGTGACGCTGTTCAAGACCGCCACGGACGAGCAGGTGGTGTCGGTGAGCCGGCTTCGCGACGTCAACGGCAACGGGCCCGAAGGAGACGATGGCGAGGAACCGGCGGACGAAGCCGGCGAGGCGGGGGACGGGATGGGCGACGACGCGGCCGAGGCCGCCCCGGCATCCGCGGACGACGCCGGCGACGAATCCGCGCCGGGCGACGAGGGAGAGCCGACATGAACACCAAGACCACCGGCGTCTATCCGGGCACCTTCGATCCTGTCACCAACGGTCACATGGACATCATCGCGCGCGCCGCCAAGGTGGTAGACCACCTGATCGTTGCCGTCGCCGCCAACGACGGCAAGGAACCGTTCTTCCCGCTGAAAGAGCGGGTGGCGATGGTGAAGGGCGAGATCGACCGCCTGGCGCCGGACGTCAGCAAGCGAATCGAGGTGCGGCAGTTCGACATTCTGCTGGTGGATTTTGCCCACCAGGCGGGCGCCCACTTCATCATCCGGGGCTTGCGCGCGGTTTCCGACTTCGAGTACGAGTTCCAGATGGCGTCCATGAACGCGCGCCTGAACCCGAAGGTGGAGACGGTGTTCCTGATGGCCTCCGACAAGCATCAGTTCATCTCGTCGCGGTTCGTCAAGGAGATCGGGCGCTTGGGCGGCGACATCGGCCATTTCGTGTCGGCGGCGGTGAAGGAGCGGTTGGTCAAGCGGCTGGCTGGCAAGGACGCGGCCGCCGAATAGGCGCGCGCGGCCTGCGGCGCCGCAAAAACCATTGACCGGCGGAGACGCGAATCCTAAGGTCCGGTCTCTCCCGGCGGCGCATCGAAGGCCGCGACGATGGGCGCGTAGCTCAGGCGGCAGAGCATCTGACTTTTAATCAGAGGGTCCCGGGTTCGACTCCCGGCGCGCCCACCAACAAACACAAGGAGTTAAGCGTAGCAGCCTAGCCCCTTTTTCCATACCAAAATGCCCATAGGTAGAGGATCAACGATTACGTAAATTTTATGGGGCGGCCGGTGGGCAATTCGTGCCGATAAAACAATCACCCGTACTTACCCAATTACCTTGGAAGCAAACGGAAACATGACAGGTTTTAACCGCGTAGTCTTTATTATGGCTTGCTTCGTTTCAGTCACCGACACCACCTCTCGCCTTTTCCACTGACATAGGGCTAGGCATGGCCGTTCACAATTAATATATTCGATAGGTTCTTGCTGCCCACCATTTCCCTTCGGCGGCGGGCCGGACTGCCGTAAAATCCCGCCATGCCCATCTTGACCGACGCCATGAAGGCCCTGGTGCGCGACCACACGCTCGGCTTCGTCGCCACGGTGAATGCCGACGGCACGCCGAACCTGTCGCCCAAAGGCACCATGGCGGTGCTCGACGACGACCGCATCGGCTTCGGCGAGATCCGCTCGCCGGGCACGCGGACCAACATTGCGACGCGGCCGGCGGTCGAGCTCAACTTCGTCGATGTGTTCGCGCGCAAGGGCTGGCGATTCAGGGGCAAGGCAGTTTTTCACGCCAAGAACACGGCGGAATACAAGCGATTGTTGCCGACATTCGCCAAGTGGGAAGACCTCCACAACCGCTTCAACGGCATCGTCGCCGTCACCGTCGAGCGGGCGCTCTCCATCGTCAGCCCGGCCTACGACCGCGGCATCAGCGAGGCCGAGCTGAAGGCGAGCTTCAAGGCCCACTTCATGGCGCTGCTCGACTGATGCCGTCATCCGTCCTCGCCATCGACCAGGGCACCACGTCGTCGCGCGCCGTGGTGTTCGATGCCGCCTACGGCGTCAAGGCCGTGGCGCAGCGCGAGTTCAAGCAGCATTTCCCCCGTTCCGGCTGGGTCGAGCACGACCCGCAGGAGATCTGGCGCACCGTCGTCGCCACGGTCGGCGAGGCGCTGGCCAAGGCCGGCGCGACGGCCGCCGACGTCGCCGCCATCGGCATCACCAACCAGCGCGAAACCACCGTGGTGTGGGACCGCGATTCCGGCACACCGATCCACCCAGCGATCGTCTGGCAGGACCGGCGCACCGCCGACGCCTGCGCGGCGCTCGCCCGCGGCGGCGCCGAGGCGGCGGTCTCCAAAAAGACCGGGCTGCTGCTGGACCCGTATTTCTCGGCCACCAAGATCGCCTGGATCCTGGACCACGTGGAAGACGCGCGGTCGCGGGCCGAACAAGGCAAGCTCGCCTTTGGCACCATCGACAGTTTCCTGTTGTGGCGGCTGACCGGCGGCCGGGTGCACGCCACCGACGCCACCAATGCGTCGCGCACCGCGCTTTACAACATCCACGCTGGCGACTGGGACGACGAGCTGTTGAGACTGTTCCGGGTGCCGCGGGCGATACTGCCGGAGGTCCGCGACTGTGCCGACGAGTTCGGCGTCACCGAACCTTCGTTGTTCGGCGGCGCCATCGCCATCAGGGGAATCGCCGGCGACCAGCAGGCGGCAACCGTCGGCCAGGCCTGTTTTGAACCAGGCATGATGAAGTCGACCTTTGGCACCGGCTCGTTCGCGCTGTTGAACACCGGCGGCGAAGCGGTGCGGTCCAAGAACCGCATGCTCGCCACCGTCGCCTACCGGCTTGCCGGAAAGTCCACCTACGCGCTCGAGGGCTCGGTGTTCATCGCCGGCGCCGCCGTGCAGTGGCTGCGCGACGGGCTCGGCGTGATAGCGACCGCGGCCGAGACCGGAGCGCTCGCCGCCGCGGCCGATCCGGGCCAAAGCGTCTACCTGGTGCCGGCGTTCACCGGCCTCGGCGCGCCGCATTGGGACGCCGAAGCGCGTGGCGCCATCTACGGACTGACCCGCGCCACCGGGCCCAAGGAACTCGCCCGCGCCGCGCTCGAGGCGGTGTGCTATCAGACGCGTGATCTTTTGGAGGCGATGCAGCGCGACTGGCGGGGCGCCGAAGGCCGCGACACCATCCTGCGCGTCGACGGCGGCATGGTGGCCAGCGACTGGACCATGCAGTTCCTGGCCGACGTGCTAGGCGCGCCGGTCGACCGGCCGGCGGTGCTGGAGACCACGTCGCTGGGGGCGGCGTATCTAGCCGGCATGCAGGCCGGGTTCTATAAGGGGCCGGCGGCGTTTTCCAAGGCGTGGCGGCTGCAGCAACGCTTCACGCCGGCCGCCGACGCGCGCACCCGCGAGGCTAAGTACGCCGGCTGGCGCGACGCCGTCGCCCGCACGCTGACGCGGCGCTAGTTGACCAGTACCCGCGGCGACAGCACCTCGACGATGGCGCGGCGCCTCTTCAGGTGCGAATCCGCGAACAACAGCGAGGCGACGTTATGGCGGTCGGTCAGCGGCGGCTGGCCGGCGAGTTGCACCGGCCTGACCACCTTGCCCGACGCCAGCGTCCGCCACACGAGATCCACGAGCCCCGGCGGAATGCCCACCGGCGAGAATTCGATCGCCTGCGGCGTCAAGCCGTTGGTGCCGACGACGAAACCGTTCGCGTCCCTGAGGTCGAACCGCATGACGGTGCCGAACGCCGCCGCCACGGTCGCCATCAGCCGGCGGTTCGGAGCGTCGTCGGCGTCATCGAAGAAGGCGTTCATCACCACCGCGCCGTTGTCCCGGAGGCAACTGCGGATGGCGCGGAAGAACTCGGCGGTCATCAGGTAGTCGGGCACCGCGTCGCCTTGGAACAGGTCGACGACGACCACGTCGTAGGTCGGCCGGCAGCGGCGGACGAAAGTGCGCGCGTCCTCGATGCGGATGTCGAAGTGCTCGGCCTTGAATCCGAAATGCTCGGTCGCCGCCTTCAGGCCGTCCGGGTTGATCTCGACCACCGTCACCTTGACGCCGCGGCGGCGCAGGTCCTCAGGCACGACGCCGGCGCCGAGGCCGAGCACCAGGGCGGCGGAAGCGCGCGGCGCGAAATAGCCGGCCAGCCGGTCGAGGACGTAGGTGTACATGGAGACCGACACGCCATCGAGAGTGACGCGGTTCTGGAGTATGCCATCCTGCAGGTAGGCCTTGACCGGCGGCTCCCGCGGGTCGCGCGAGCGCATGTCCACCACCTTGACGTTGCCGAACACCGAGGTGTACTCGGCCATCACCTGGAATCGGTACGGCCCGTCGCCGCGCGCCGTCAGCATCGCCATGTAGCGGTCCGCGCCGGCGATGAACGCCAGCGCGAGCGCGGCGACGGCGGCCGCGGCGATCAGCAGCCGCCGCCTGTCGGCCACCAGCAGCGGCTGGGCGCGCAGCCCGAAGGCGGCGCTGGCGACGGCCAGCGCCAGCGCCAGCCACAACAGCGCGGCGAAATTGGTCAGCGTCGGGATGATCCAGAACGCCGTCACCACGACGCCCAACACCGAGCCCGCGGTGCTGACGAAGAATACCCGTCCGGCGCCGGCGTCGCCGGCCGTCGCGTCGGCGGCCTTTCGGCCACCGCTCAGCGCGATCAACAGCGGGTTCATGGCCGACAGCCCGACCAGCGGCAACGCCAGCAGCACGGCGCTGGCGACGAAGCTGCCGGCGATCAGGTTGGCCTGCGCCAGCACCGGGAACCACAGCGGATAGACCGCGCAAGCCGCCAGCACGGAAGCCGCCGCGGCCACCGGCAGCAGGTGG
The DNA here is from genome assembly GCA_016187325.1 of Rhodospirillales bacterium. GTDB lineage: Bacteria > Pseudomonadota > Alphaproteobacteria > Rhodospirillales > Casp-alpha2 > JACPJY01. Next base: position 8,744 of record JACPJY010000043.1, read on the forward strand.
AACAACCACGCCAGGCGCGCCGACGCGAGCTTCCTGCACAAAAGGCCGCCGAGGTAATAGCCGGCGGCGAGGAACGCCAGCGTGATCGACAGGATTCCCGCCCAGATGTAGAGACTGACGCCGAAATACGGCGTCATGATCCGCGACGCAAGGACCTCGAGAGCCAACACCACGGCCCCGGTGAAAAAGATCAACGCCATTGGTGATTCCGTCGCGCCCTTGTTTGCGCCGCCGCCAGCGCCCAGATGACAGGAGGGTGCCGCAATCGCGCGCGGCTGACAAGCGACGCCGAGCG
>JACPJY010000044.1 GCA_016187325.1 Rhodospirillales bacterium
TGGCGGCGATCAGTTTGCCGTCGGCGGCGCGCATCGCGGCGTCGAGCGCATAGCGGGCGCCGAGCGCCTCGCCGCAACCCTGGCAGGCGCGGTGCCCCGAGGTGATGGCATTGGAGCGGTCCATGGACGCCTGCACCGTGCGCTTGGCATCATCGAGCAGCCGGTTGCCGACGGTGTGGGTGCCGGTCTGGTAGAACTTGACCCGCTGCAGGGCGGATTGCCGTTCGCTCATCGCCGCCTCCCTATTTCGCCGCCGCGCCGCGGCCCGGGTTGAGGGCCTTCAGCACGTTCTCGGCGATCGGACCGGAATGGCGCACGTCGCGGGCGCGCACGAGCTGTTCGTTGACGACCCGCCAGTTGAGATCGAGGAAGGTCACATCGTCGAGCCCGCCGGTCTCGGCGCGCTCGAACACGTCCCGGAGCGACGCGCGCGGGATCGGCCGCCCGCCGAGGCCGGCAATGACCGTGTACACGCGATGGTCGACGCCGCGCAGCGCCATCCGCACGTTGGAGGCGACGATGCCGCCGAGGCCCGGCGCCAGGCTCTTTTCGACGCAGACGATGCGCTTGGCGTGCCGGATGGCGTCGCGCAAGGCGACCAGAGGAAACGGCCGGAAGGCGCAGATGCTGACGCTGCCGATCGAATGCCCGTCGGCGCGCATGGCGTCCACCGTTTCCTTGATGGTGCCGTTGACCGAGCCGAGGGCGACGACGATGGTTCTGGCATCCTCGGAACGGTAACCGCTGAGCAGCCCGCCGGAGGCGCGGCCGAAGGCGGCCTCGAACCCGGCGGCGATCTCGGGGATCTTCTCCAGCGCCTCGAGCTGCTTGTGATGCGCCAGGTAACGGACCTCGGAGAACGCGTCGGGCCCGACCATGGCGCCGATCGAGTACGGATTGGCCGGGTCCAGCACCTGCACCGGCTCGAACGGCGGCAGGAAGGCGTCGACCGCCGCCTGGTCCGGCACGTCGACCCGCTCGTAGGCGTGGGTGAGGATGAAGCCGTCCATGCACACCATCACCGGGCAGCTCAGGAGCTCGGCCAGCCGGAACGCCTGGATGTGCAGGTCGACCGCCTCCTGGTTGGTTTCCGCGAACAGCTGGATCCAGCCGGAATCGCGGACCGCCATGCTGTCGGTATGGTCGTTCCAGATGTTGATCGGGGCACCGATGGCGCGGTTGCCGATGGTCATTACGATCGGCAGGCCGAGCCCGGCGGCGTTGTAGACGGCCTCGGCCATGTACAAAAGGCCCTGGCTGGCGGTCGCCGTATAGGCGCGGGCGCCGGCCGCCGAGGCGCCGATGGCCACCGACAGCGCCGCGAATTCGCTTTCGACGTTGATGAACTCGCAATTCTTCAGCGTTCCCGCCTTCACCAGCTCGCTGACGCCCTCGACGATGTGCGTCTGCGGCGTGATCGGGTAGGCGCACACCACCTCCGGCCGGCACAGCGCGATGGCCTCGGCGACGGCGCGCGATCCTTCGATCTGCTTGAGCATGGTGCCTCCCGCCCTATTTGCCGCCGGTCAGCGCGTAGGCCTCGCGCGCAGCGGCGACGTTGGCCTTGCCGATGGCGCCCGGGAACTTGCCCATGATTGCCTTCTCCACCGATTCCAATTTCAACTGCCCGGTGATCGCCGCGAAGCTGCCGAGCAGCGCCGCGTTCGGCACCGGCCGACCGACGTGCTTGACGGCGATCTCGGTGGCGCCGACGGCGCGCACGTGGCCTTTCGGGAAGCGACGGGCGACCTCGGCGATGCCGAGGTCGTTGAGGCTGCGCGTCGAGTTGATCAATACGTAGCCGTCCTTCTTCAGCCCCGAGAACACGTCGACCGAATGGAACAGCGTTGGGTCCTGGACGATCACCGCGTCCGGCTCCTGGATCGGCTCGCGCAGCCGGATCTCCCGGTCGTCGATGCGGCAGAACGACACCACCGGCGCGCCCATTCGCTCGGAGCCGAAGCTGGGGAAGGCCTGGGCGTGGCGGCCCTCGTCGAAGGCGGCCACCGACAGCAACTCGGCGCCGGTGACGACGCCCTGGCCGCCGCGCCCGTGGATGCGGATTTCGATCATGCGTTGCGTCTCGCCTGTCGGGCGCGGTTTATCGAAAAGCCTCCCGGCCGCGTCCTGTTTTGAACGTCTATAAAATTACCGATTCCATCGCCGGCCGGCCTTGACCTCGATCAAAGAACCGTGGCCGCGGCGCCGATTGCTTTTGGACCGGTTAGTTCTTAAAAAGCGGCCTGGCGGTGCATGGAAACCGCCCGCTCCGACGCGTTATGGACCAACCGGTCCGTTAACCATAATTCCCACGCCGGCTGCATTTCCCGCCGGCGGTGGTAGCATGGCCGCTACACCCCTCGACCTCGAGACGACAGCCGATGACCGCCCGACCGCATGTCCCCGATCCCCTGCCCTCTGGCGCCGACCTCGACGGCGACCACCGGTGGTCGCAGGTGCTCAACCGCGCGCAAGGCGCCGGTCGCCGCGGCGGCCTGTTCCTCGACCGCGACGGGGTGGTGGTCGAGGAAGTCCACTACCTGCACAAGCCCGCCGACGTGCGCCTGATCGACGGCGCCGCCCAAGTCGTCGCCGAGGCCAACCGCCGCGGCATCCCGGTGATCCTGGTCACCAACCAGGCCGGCATCGGGCGCGGCCATTACGGCTGGAGCGATTTCATCGCCGTTCACGACCGCATCAACGACGATCTCGCCGCGTGCGGCGCCTTCGTCAACGCCGTGTTCGCTTGCCCCCACCACGGCGACGGTCGGCCGCCTTACGACCGCGCCGACCACCCTTGGCGGAAGCCCAACCCGGGCATGCTGCTGGCGGCGGCCGAGCGGCTGCCGCTGCAACTCGCGGCGTCGTGGATCGTCGGCGACCGCGCCACCGACATCGAGGCCGGCCGCAACGCCGGGCTGGCCGGCGGCATCCATGTCGCCACCGGCTACGGCGCCGACGAAGCCGAGCGCCGGCGCGCGTTGGCGTTCGACGGCGACGACTTCCGGGCGCTGGCCGCGCCTTCCGTCGCCGAGGCCGCCCACCTGTTGCCGCTGTTCGCGAACGCTGCTCGCTGAGCGGCATGGTTTGAGCGGAACGAGGGGTCAGCCGGTCTTGGCGGCATCGACCGCCCGACGCAGCTGCTGCAGGCGCGTCTCGACCCTCCGCCACCGATCGGCGACCGGCGCGGCTGCCGTTGCCGATTTGCGCTCGAGGATTTCATCGCACGCCTGTTCTGCGGCGGCCGCCGCGTCGCCAATCGCGGCATGGCCGAACATGCCGCCGGCGCCGGCCAGCTTATGAACGAGGGCGCGCAGCGCGGCGATCTTTTCCAGGCTCTCGGCGGCGGCGGGATTGCCGGCGATGGCGACGGCGAGGCCGTCGATCTCCGCGATCCGGCCGGCGAGACCGTCGATGAAGTCATGCCGCAGCGCCGCCATCCGTTCCTGAAAGTCCTTGGTGGGCGCCGCCATGTCGCCGGCCTCCGTCGACAACTCGACCTTGTCTTAAGTAATCCGCCGCGGCCGGGCAAGGGGACGTTGACCGGACGGCCGATCCGCGCCAACGTGCAACGACCGTCGCTCACCAACCGACGCCGGGAGGAACCATGAAACTGCTGCGCTTTGGCCCGAAGGGGCGGGAAAAGCCCGGCCTGCTCGACGCCGACGGCCGCATCCGCGACCTATCGAAGAAGATCTCCGACATCGGCCCCGACACCCTGGCGCCGGCGCAGATGAAGGCGCTGGCCAGGCTCGATCCCAAACGGCTGCCGCTGGTCAAGGGTAAGCCGCGCCTCGGCCCGTCGGTCGCCCAAGTCGGCAAGATCGTCGCCGTCGGCATCAACTACGCCGCCCACGGCGCCGAGACCAAGATCGACGTTCCCGCCGAGCCGATCCTGTTTACCAAGGCGATCACCGCGCTCAGCGGTCCCAACGATCCGGTGATCCTGCCCAAGGGTTCGCGGAAGGGCGACTGGGAAGTCGAGCTGGCGGTGGTGATCGGGCGCAAGGCGCAGTACGTGGCGAAGCCGGATGCGCTGAAATACATCGCCGGCTATTCGATCATGAACGACGTCTCCGAGCGCGAGTTCCAGCTCGAACGCTGCGGCCAGTGGGTCAAGGGCAAGAGCTTCGACACTTCGGCGCCGCTGGGGCCGTGGCTGGTGACGCCCGACGAAGTCAAGGATCCGCAGAACCTGCGCATTTGGCTGGAGGTCAGCGGCGTCCGCCGCCAGGACGGCAATACCTCGATGATGATCTTCGGCGTCGCCGACATCATCGCCAACGTCTCGAGTTACATGACGCTGCTGCCCGGCGACGTCATCGCCGTGTTCCTGAAGCCCGGCGACGTGATGCGTCTCGGCGTCGAGGGCCTGGGCGAGCAACGCCAGGAAGTGCGCGCCTGGAAAGGCCGGAAGTAGCCGGAAAAGGGTATCTTACCGCGAGCCGATGGCCGCGGGTCGCGGGCGCGCCGCGGTTTTCGGCAACGCCAGGTCGGACGCCATGCCGCCGAGGTAGTCGGCCAGCCGCTCCATCGCCGACACGCCGGCGCGTTTCTCGGCCGCCGAGTTGTAGTTGGTGTTGGTGTTGATGTCGTAGACGTAGGCGTCGCCGGCGGCATCGAGGATGAACTCGAACCCGGCGACGTGGATATCGTTCTCCGCCATCACCTGCTGCATGCGCTTCAGGAAGGGCGGCCGGAAGTCCTTGAGGATCTCGAACTTGCCCGCCTGCTTCGGGTCCTGGCCGGTCTCGAACATGCAGGTCGGGTCGGTGAGCTGGCACGAGTCCGCCGGGCACAGCTCGAAGCCCTCCGAGGTGTCGACCCGCACCGCGTAGAACAACTCGCGGCCGATGAATTCGCAACGTACGATGAACGGCTGCGGCGAACGCACGTATTCCTGCACCAGGGTGACGCCGTCGCGGGAGTCCTCGAACGCGTCGCCCGTCGCGTAATCTTTCAGTGCCGCCTTGTCGTGGAACAGCCGCACGCCGAGGCCCTTGCCGGCGCGGTTGTGCTTGGTGATCACCGGGCCCTTGAAGCGGTCCCAGGCGGCGACGATGGCGTCGCGGCCGACGCAGGCGACGGTGCGCGGGAACGGAATGCCGGCGCTCTCGAGCGCCGCGTACTGCGCCACCTTGCTGATCTCGAGGGCGAGCGCGCGCGAACCGTTGAGCACCGGCCGCCCCCACATCTCCAGCCATTTCAGCACCGCCGCCGTCAACTCCGGCGCGTACTCGTGACCGCGGGTGTGCGACGACGCGCTCATGCGGCTGTAGAAGACGCCGTCCGGCGGCGGCTCGGAGAGATCGACGCTGCCCTCGGCCAGGAACCAGTCGCGATAGGCGAGGCCGCGCTTCTCCAACACCGAGATCAGCGGCGCCGTCCATTCGGCGTTTTCGTGCAGGATGTGGATAGTGCTCATGTTTTTTCCTGGCGATCTTACGGTTGCGAAGCGACGCCGTCGACTAGCGACGCCGTCGACTTTCGGCGCCCTCATAATATCGGCAGCCGTCCAGAAAATAGCAATATCTTATGGTAAATAAATAATTTTACTTCGTTATTATGTAATAAACGCCTTCATGCGGAAATCCCGCACTATTCCGCCCTACCCGATGCCGTAGGCGCGGGCCCAGCCGAGCCCTTCCCGCGTCCCGGCCTTCGGCCGGTACTCGCAGCCGATCCAGCCCTCATAGCCGCAATCGTCGATGGCCGCGAACAGCGCCGGCCAGTCGACCGTGCCGCCCCCTGGACCGCCGACCGGCTCGTGACGGCCGAGCACGCCCGCCACCTGCATGTGGCCGATGACGTCGAGGTTGTCGCTCATGGTCGCCATGAGGTCGTCGCCGGTCATCGCCCCGTGATAGAGGTCGTACTGCAAATAAAGGTTGTCATGGCCGACCCGCTCGATGACGGCGCGCGCCGCCGCCGCGGTGCCGATCAGGTAGCCGGGCGCGTCGGCCGGGTTCAATGCCTCGATGAGCATACGCACGCCGCTGCGTCTGCACGTTTCGGCGGCGAACAGCAGGTTGCCGGCGAAGGTGGCGAGCGCCCGCTCTTGCGGCGTCGCTTTGTCGGGGATGCCAGCCATCACGTGCAGGTTCTTGCAACCGAGCGCGCCAGCGTAGTCGATGGCAAGCGCGATGGAGTCGCGGAACTCGCGCTCGCGTCCCGGCAGCGCGGCGATCCCCCGCTCGCCCTTGTCGCGGTCGCCGGGCGGCGCGTTGATCAGCACCTGATCGAGGCCGTGCTCGGCCAGCCGCAGCGACAACTCCTGCGCTGGCCATTGATAGGGGAATTGCATCTCGACGCCGCGGAACCCGGCTTCCGCCGCCGCGCCGAAGCGCTCCAGCATCGGCAGCTCCTGGAACAGGAACCACAGGTTGGCGGCGAAGCGCGGCATCGGAATTCAGCGCCCCCCTTCGCAACTTCGCTGTCCTTCGTTCGCCCGTTGAATCGGGCTCGGCGAAGGCGGCGTACCCCCTCCCCATCCCTCCCCCATCGAGGGGGAGGGGGCGATTTTCCCTCCCCCCTTGCGGGGGGAATTATCACCTTGACTGAACACTCTCAATATGCGATATTGGGGTCTTAGAAGGAGAACCCCAATGACTACCGTTGACGTTACAAACCCGATTTTCACCGATCCCGAAAAGGCTCGGGCGCATTTTGAGGCCATCCGTTGGCCGGATGGCCCGTACTGCCCTTCCTGCGGTTCTTTTGACCGTATAGCGGCCTTGGGCGGCAAGTCTATGGGGCCGGGCTGGTATCACTGCAAAGACTGTCGGCGTAAGTTCACCGCCGCCGTGGGCACGATCTACGAGCGGTCGCACATTCCCATGACCAAGTGGCTTCTCGCTACGCACCTGATGTGCGCCAGCAAGAAGGGCATGTCGGCGCATCAGCTTCATCGGATGATTGGCCTTCCGTACAAGACGGCTTGGTTTATGGCGCACCGCATCCGCGAGGGCATGCGCGTTCTTAATCCAAAGGGGCCGCTTGGCGGAGAAGGCAAGACGGTCGAGGCCGACGAGACGTACATCGGCGGCAAGGAAAAGAATAAGCACGCCCGCAAGCGGACTAGGGGGAATATCGGCGGACAGGGTAAGGAAATTGTATTCGCCTTGGTCGAACGCAACGGGCACGTCCGTTCGCAGCAGGTGCCTGAGGTTAGCGCCAAGACTCTGCGCCCGATCCTTATTGCTCAGGTTGACGCCAAGACATTCTTGATGACTGATGACGCAGGTCAGTACCGCCATATGAACCGAGATTTCGCGCATCAGGCCGTCAATCACGGGATTGGTGAGTATGTGCGCGGTCCAGCACATACCAACACGATTGAAAGCTATTTCGCGATCCTCAAGCGCGGGATTACTGGAACCTATCATCACGTCTCGCAGCAGCATTTGAAGCGTTACCTTGCCGAGTTCGATTTCCGTTACAACGAGCGTCTTTCCCTTGAAGTGACGGACGCCGAACGGGCTAACAAGGCGGTCGCGGGCGTTGTCGGCAAGCGGGTAACGTATTCAAGGAACTAACCGCGCCGGTTCCAAGGCAGCCCACTAGGATTTTCCGGGGGCGCGGACTCTCTGAGCCGCCCGACCCCGACCAGTTGGTTTTTTCTTTCCTGAACGACGAGTTTTAGGTTTGCCGTTCGGTCGTGGCGGGGTGTTCGCCATTCGACGAATTACCTCATCGCGACGGCGCGCGATTTCGTCAGTAGTCAGTTCATCATCGATCATGCCTTACCTTTCGCGCCAAACTTTCCCAGCAGCGCATCCTTGGTTGGTTCAGTTCGGATGTGATCTCGGTCAAACGGTTTGCCGACGACCTCCCTCACGATCTCCGCCGCCTTCGTAAATGCGGCATCCGACTTGCTGGTATCGCACAGAAACCCGATCATTTCCTTGCAGCGTTTTTCCATTTCGTTCGAACTCATCTCGGGCAAGCCGGATGCGTTTATGAGATATCGAAGCGCCATCAGAATGTGATACCGCGCGGCCTTGTACGCGCCGTCCATTTTATGATTGCGGAACAAGAAATCGAGTCGATATGCCGCGTAAGCGGCCACATAGTACGGCTCAAGCCGGTGACCCTCCTTGAAGATTGATTGACCAACCAGATCGCGAATTGCCTTGTACTGCCGAGTCACGCGTGTCGGCTCATCGAGAAACATCGCCGCAAATGCTCGAATAAGCCCTTGCGGCATTACGATCCGTGTCTTTTCAACTTCTGGGAAACGGTCGTATTGGCAATCTCGCCTTTCGTAAAAAAGCCTTCGTTCTTCTGGCACCGCGCCAAAATAGCTTTCCAACTTTTTTGCGAAATCTGTGAGCGCATAGAGTTGTTCCGGCTTCAATTCTGTCTGCCGGTTTGTTGCGCGGACAACAGCCTCCTTTACATCATCGTCTTGCGTCTCAATCAGGCGGAGCGGAATCGAAACGTTGCTAAGGTCCGAATTGCGCTTATCGAACACGACGTGACTTGTTTGGCAGCCGTTGACGATTTGAAAGTCTTCAATCGTGAAGCGACTTCCCACAGCCCTTACGTTCTTAGCAATCAGCGTCACACCGTTGTTCATAAGGACAAAACGGCCTCGCCTATCCGAACCCAGGGTACTACTGATTTCCTTGTTCACGACGTTGTAATCCTGCCAATCGCGAACGTTCTCATCAAAGATGCTTCCTAGAATGTCGTCTCCACTATCATCCTTGATGATTTCGACAAACTCTTTTGCTGGCACAAACCCCAAGTATGCTTGGCCTACGCCCTCAATGGCTGGAATCTCGGTACGATCCTTAAACGTAAATGCGCGTGTGACCGCGTTCTTTGTCTGATTGTAGAGCTTGTGTATTTGATCGGCTCCATAACAGATGAATTCAATCTGGCCAAATAATTTGGTCGCCTGAAGCGCGGCTTTGCAGCCATTGATCCGTGCAACAAGATTTTGATCGTCTGCCCAAGTACCAGTCGTCACGTAGTAGATGCGGCAAGCTGGCTTAGACCTAAACAGGTTGCCATGCGCAAAGATCGCTTTGGCAATTGCGGCGGTCTCTTGGATTCTCTCGTTGCGAACAAGTGTCGGCTTATCTTTGAAAAAGTCCTCAACGCCGAAACCAGTATTGCCGATCTTCGCGCTATCAAAAGAACTACTGCGTTCTGCCTGCACAAAAATGAAACTGGCTTCGATATAGTTGTTCCGCTCTTTCAACTCGTTGACAGAATCAATATCAGATACAAGGGCGCCATTCACAAGAATGGCGATAGAGTCAATCGAAGTATCACCGCCAGCCCCGACTACGATTTCGGCCGTATCGAAGGTGCGAGTGTGATGCCGGCGCAGCGTTATGAATGCTGCAAAATGCTCGAATTGCTTATCTTCAGCTAAATCCTCGACCTTGTGTGCCTTGGCGAATTCCGCAAGAGATGCCTTTGTGATCAAGTCCATGAGATGGTGCCCCCACGCCAGCGGAGTGCCAGCCGGGGAACAGGATAGCACCGTATTGTGTTCAGTCAAGGTGATTACTCCCCTTGCGGGGGAGGGTCAGGGTGGGGGGTGAACCGCACATCCCGGATTCCCGACGCTAAATGCCGAGCCGGGAGCGGATCGCCGCCGCCACGTCCTCGGCGGCGTTCAGCGGCGGGTGCGACCACGACTCGAGGGCGCCCGAGGGATTGCCCAAGAGCGGTCGCGCGTAGCCTTTTTCGTAGAGCTCGGCGTGCAGGCGCGCGTGTTTGGCGATGGTCAGTGCCGGCGGCGCGAAGATACAGACCGGCGCCGCGGTGGCGCACGCCTCCGAGCACATGGAGGCGGAATCGCCGGTGACGATCACCGCGTCGGCGAGCGCCAGGTAGCCGACGTAAGGGTTTTCGCCGCCCCCTTGTTTGTCCCCTTGTTCGCCCCCTGGCCAGCGATGCACCCGCGCCGGCGCGTTGACGGCGGCGAGCAGCGCCTCGGTCGCGGCGCCGGTGCGGCGGCTGGTGGTGACCAGTAGCGAGCCGCCGGCCGACAGCGCCATCTTCGAAGCGCGGGCGGCGAGTTCGCGCGCCATCGCCTCGGTGAACCGCCGCCGGCGGGTGCTGCCGCCGACGATCAGCGCGATCCACGGCTTCGGCAGGTCGTCGAAGCGGCCGCGCCATTCGGCCGCCGCCGCTTGCAGGCGCGCCCGGGTCAGCCGATGCGGCGCGCCGGTAATAAGGACGACATTGGCCCCGGAACGCGGCCGGTCATGGCGCGGCGCCGCGATGACGTCGAAGTCGGCGGCGCCGGCGCCCGGGTGCATCACCTGGGCCAGGAAGCACCGGCCGCCGGCCAGTCGCTTGATCCGTCGCGCGACCGGCGCGGTGCGGCGGCCGGCGGCGATTACCAGATCGGGCCACGACGGCGTCAGTCGGGCGCGGCTCGCTTCGTCGAGGCCGGCGAACGAGGCGCCGAGCAGCGCGTTCGGCAACGCCGCCCCCATGCCGTAGCGCAGTTCCTTGACCTCGTAGGCGAGTCCGAGGGCGTCGGCGACGCCCAGGCACTGGCTTTGGTTGCCGGCGCGGTCGTCGGTCAGCGCCCAAACGCGGCGCCGCATGTCGGTGGCGGGGTTGGCGGTCATCGGTCGGGGGAAAGGTCGCACAAAAGCCGGTTCCAAGGAAGCACCGGGCTTGTTCCGTCCGGCGTTTGACCGTTGAATGATTTTTCGCCGAGGTCGCCCGCCTGGAGCCGATGGTGTGCATCAAGGGGTGACGGGTGCGGCAGCTTGACAGTGGGCAAATTTGAATACATTGTTTACACTGTAGACAACGGAGACTCCGATGGCATCTGATACCGCCTTGTCGTTTCGGGTCGACGCCAAAAAGGTCCGCGCCGTCGACAAGCTCGCCAAGGCCACTGACCGGCCGCGGTCGTGGCATCTCGAGCAGGCGCTCGACGCCTATCTGGAGGCGCAGGCGTGGCAGGTCGAGCGCGTGGGCTCGGGGTTGCGCGACCTGCGCGCCGGAAAATCCGTCGTCCACGACGACGTGGCGGCCTGGCTTTCCCGATGGGGCAAGTCCGACGAAGGCAAGCCGCCGGCATGACCATCGTCTGGTCCAAGACCGCCGTCGACGACCTGAAATCCCTCCGCGCCTATATCCGACAGCACAACCCCCGCGCCGCCGCCGGGATGGCGCGGACGATTCTGGCCCGCGTCGAGAACCTCGCGGACTTTCCCGCCCAGGGTCGGCCCGGCCGCGTCCCGCACACCCGCGAGTTGGTGATTCCCGATACGCCGTTCCTGGTTGTCTATACGGTCGCCGGCACGACGATCCAGATCATCGCCGTGCTACACGCCGCCCGCAAATGGCCGGGGTGAAAGACGGGCGGAAGACGGGCACACGGGATTCAGTCGTCGTCCCTCGCCAATAGGTCGGCGTCGACGCCGAGCGCCTTGCCGAGCTTGGCGCGCAGCTTGCGGCCGGCGGCGCGGCGGCCGCGCTCGATCTGCGACAGGTAAACCGGGCTGGTGCCGGCGGCCTTGGCAAGCGCCGCCTGGGTCATGGCGCGATGGGCGCGCAGCGCCTTGATCGGGTGAGCGCCTTCCAGGATCGCCGCCACCACGGAGTCCGGGAAGGTCTCGGCGGGATTTTTCAGGAATGCGCGCACGGCCGCCGCGGCGGCGCGGTCTTCCAGGGTCGCCTCGATGCGCCGCCATTCCTCGATAGGGATGACGACGAACGCCGGCTTGCCGCCCTGGTTGATGATCTGCCTACTCATTCGTAAACCTCGCTTCGATGTCCGATCTGGACCACGACGACGGTCAAAACCTGGTGTTTCAGCGTGTAGATCACCCGCCAGTCGCCGACCCGCAGCCGGTAGCCCGCGACGCCGGCCAGCTTCTTGACGTTGTTGTTGGGCGCCTTCGGGTCCCGCGCCAAAGCCAGGATCTTCGACCGTAGGCGCTTCGCGATCCACCGGTCCATCTTTTTCAACGCCCGGATCGCACCGGCGGTGTAGGCGACGGACCACATGACCCTAATTTAGCAATATGCTTTATATAAATCAAGCAAACTGCTCGATGTCTACGTTTCGATCGACGACGACCATCAGACCGACGGGGCCGAATAGGGCCCGAAGCCCGACGAAACTGGGCGCCCCACTGACCGTCCGCCGATGGCGATGTACTTCGTCGCCTTGGGCGATGGCGCTTACATCATCAGGAAGAAGGGAAATTAGCGGATGTTGCCTACAATTGAGAGCCACTTAGTTCAATTGATGAGGAATTGTTAGGCTGCTGCGAACAAACCTTTGGCTCCCTCTATCAACGCTAACACTAGCTCTTTTTTCGTGTCCGCGTACTTTAGTTGCCTGAGCAAATAAGCACTGCGCAAACTCAAAAATTCGGTGGCTTGACATCCTCTACGGGGAGGCGTATGTTCATGGTTTGTTCGATTCGCTCTTGGACATCGTGGACAGTGGCCGGCGACCGTCTCCGCCTTACCGTAATGGTATTGGCGGCTGGATGCGACCCGGCGGTGAAAAATGTGGGCAGGCCCGGCCCGGCCGAAGCCTCGGGTTTGGCCACGCGCCGGTGGCGGTTGCGGACAAATGCGGACGGATGCGTACATTCGCGTACGTTTCCTCGTCGCGGCCACTCCCCGGCGACAAAAGCCGTTTTGCGGCAAGCGCTTGCGGCGGCCTGGACGATGCGTACATGTCGCCGCTCGTCGGGCCGGTTCGGGGAAAATGATGAGAAATGATGAGATTCTAAAAATTTTCCGGGGCCAGAATCGTGGCGGATCAAGGGGTTAGGCTAAATCCGGCGTCCAAAAATGATGAGATTTGGACGAGTTTTTGACGAGTTTCGGACGAGTTTCGGACGAGTTTTTGATGAGTTTCGGACGAGGTTCGGACGATAATCCGGAAGCCGTGGCGGCACTCGTGCGGCGACCGGCGGAGGGCGCTAGCCCCCAAGCCCCGCCTTCAGCGGCCCGAGGAATCTCTCGTAAGCTTTCGCCTTGCCGACGGCGGTGTCGTAGAGCGGCTTGCGCACCTGCCAGTTGGACGCCGTCAGCACCGCGCGCCCGGACTTGTGGAACTTCAGGCAGGCGTCGTCCCACGGCAGGTCGAGGAACCCGATCAGCGCCTGGCTGGTGCGTTTCTGGTTGTCGATCAGGTCCTCGTAGCGCACCTCCAGCATCGGCAGCGCGAGCACGCGCCGCCAGTGCGCCATCAGCCGCCGGTAGGCGCGCATGGTGCGGCCGATGTCGGCGAGGTCGCACGCCCAGGCGTGCGGCGCCGCGAAGTTCTGGCGCCAGCACGAAAAGCCGGTGTCGAGCGGGTCGCGCACGCAATGCACGGCGCGCGCGTTCGGGAACAGCACCTGGATCAGGCCGAGGTGCAGGAAGTTGAACGGCGTCTTGTCGGTGATGCGGATCGCCTTGTCGGCGTCCATGCGCAGCCGGTCGAGATAGGTGGCCGCCATCGCCTTCAGCGCCGCCTCGTCGAGGCCGGCGGCGGCCGCCGGGTCGGCGCCGGCGAGCACCCGGATCAGGTCGATCTCGCCGCGTCCCGCCACCTTCGGGTGGCTGGCGGCGATCTGTTCGATCAGCGTGGTGCCGGAGCGCGGCATGCCGACGATGAACACCGGCTGGTCGGTGCTGACGCCCTTGGTCTTCTTGTGGCGGTCGAACCAGCGCCGGTCGTAGGCGGCGATGACGCGGTCGATCATGCGGTCGTATGCATCGGCGTCGAAGCCGCGGCCGCCGCGGACGAGCCGTGATTTGCGCAGCGCGTTGCCGGCGGCGAACTCGGCAAACGCGGCTTCCGTGTCGCCCTTGGCATCGAGCACCTCGGCGAGCGCGAAGTGCAGTTTCATCCGGTCGGCTTCGGGGACGCGCTTGTCGGCGAGCTGCTCCTTGAGCGTCGCCACTTCGTCGTCGCCGAGCGCGCCGCCCAAGGCGGCGGCGAGATTGGCCTGCGCCTCGCCGTGGCCGGGCCGGATGGCGACCGCCTTGCGGAACGCCTCGACGGCGTCGTCGATGCGCCCGCCCGCCAGCATGACGACGCCGAGGCCGGCGAAGGCGTCGGCGTTGCCGGGGTTGATCTCGGCCGCCTCGGCGTAGGCGGCCTCGGCGCCTTCGCGGTCGCCGCCGCGGAACAACAACGCCGCCAGGTTCAGCCGCGCCTGCTGCTGGCCGGGCCGGCAGTTGACGGCCTCCAGGAACGCCGCCTCGGCCGCCGGCAGGTCGCCCTTCGCCATCAGCACGTTGCCGAGGCTGTTATGGGCGTCGGCGAACTTCGGGCTGAGTTCGATGGCGCGGCGGCAGGATGCTTCCGCCTCGTCCAGCCTGCCCGCCTCGCGCAGCGCCACGCCGAGGTTGGCATACGCCATGGCGTTGCCCGGCGCCGCCGCAACCGCCGCCCGATAGGCGGCGACGGCGCCGGCGACGTCGCCCAAGCGCA
>JACPJY010000045.1 GCA_016187325.1 Rhodospirillales bacterium
CGGCGCCGCCCCCGGCGACGATGGATAGGGGGACGCGCATGCGTTCAACCGCCGCCACGTTCGAGGAAAACGCCAGGAAGGCGCTCGCCGACGGCAAGCTTCGCGACGCGCTGTCGCGACTCTCCGAGGGTTTCCCGGCGAAGCGCCGCGACGCCGCGGCGAGGTTGCCCGAGTTCGACGCGCTGCGCGACCAGGCGCGCGACATCAAGAATCACGTGCTCGCGCATCTCGACTTCTACCTTGAGGCGTTCGAGGCGCGCGTCACCGCCCTCGGCGGCACCGTGCACTGGTGCCGCACGGGAACGGAAGCGCGCGACGCGGTTCTCGCGATCTGCCGCAAGGCAGGCGCGCGCACCGTCACCAAGAGCAAGTCGATGATCGGCGAGGAAATCGCCATCAACGAGCATCTGGAGAAACACGGCATCGAGCCGATCGAGACCGACCTCGGCGAATACATCATCCAGCTACGCCAGGAACCGCCGAGCCACATCATCGCGCCGGCCATTCATCTCACCAAGAAACAGATTGCCGACACCTTCCGCGACAAGCACAGGCAGTTGGCGCCCGACCGTTCGCTGGAGGAGCCGCGCACGTTGTTGGAAGAGGCGCGCGGCGAGTTGCGCGACAAGTTCATCGCCGCCGACGTCGGGCTGACCGGCGCCAACATGCTGATCGCCGAGACTGGTTCCACCGTTCTAGTCACCAACGAAGGCAACGCCGATCTCACCTATTCGCTGCCCAAGGTTCACGTCGTCATCGCCAGCCTCGAAAAAGTCGTGCCGACGCTGGAGGACGCGACGACCATCCTGAGGGTGCTGGCGCGCTCGGCGACCGGCCAGGACATGTCCGTCTACACCACCTTCTGCACCGGCCCGAAGCGCCCGAACGATTTGGACGGGCCCGACGAGTTCCACGTCGTGCTTCTGGACAACGGCCGCACCCACATGCTCGGCGGCGAGTTCCACGAGATGCTGCGCTGCATCCGCTGCGGGGCGTGTCTCAACCACTGTCCCGTCTATAAAGCCGTCGGCGGCCACGCCTACGGCTGGGTCTATTCCGGGCCGATGGGGGCGGTGCTGATCCCGGGCCTGATTGGCCTCGACGAAGCCGGGCACCTGCCCAACGCCTCGACTTTCTGCGGCAAATGCGAGGAGGTGTGCCCGATGCGCATCCCGCTGCCGAGCATGCTCCGCTCCTGGCGCCGGTTGCAGTTCGAGCAGCGCAAAACCTCGGCGACCAGCCGCGTCGGGCTCGGTCTGTGGGCGTTCCTCGCCCGCCGGCCCAGGCTGTACCGGCTGGCATTGGGCTTGGGCATTGCCGTGCTCGGAAAATTGGGGCGCGCGCAAGGGCGATTCCGCTGGCTGCCGTTCGGCAGCGCCTGGACGGGGTTGCGCGACTTCCCAGCGCCGGAAGGCCGGACGTTCCAGTCGCGTTGGCAGCGCGAAAGACGCGGAGGCCGGTGATGAGCGATTCGCGCGCCCATATCCTCGGCGCCATCAAGGACGCGCTGCGGCACGCGCGGCTGCCGGAAAGCGCGCGGCCCAATAGCGACGCGTCGCCGGCCGAACGCCTCGGCGATCATTCCGCCAACTTGATCCCGGCGCGCGGCAAGCTCGGGAGCAAGGCACGCATCGATCTGTTCATCCGCGAGGCCGAGCGCGTCAACGCCACCGTCGCCCGCGTCTCCGGCTTAGGGGGAGCGCCGCGCGAGGTGGCGCGCTACCTTTCCAAGAACAACCTGCCGACGACACTGAAGATCGCCCCCGCCGTCGCCGATCCCGTCATCCCGTGGACCAGCCAGACCCTGCTCATCGTCGAGCAAGGGCGCGCCAAGGGTTCGGACACGGTCGGCATCAGCCGCGCCTTCGCCGGTGTCGCCGAGACCGGAACCTTGGTCATGCTGTCGGGACCGGACAATCCGACGACGCTTAATTTCCTGCCGCCGACCCACGTGGTGGTGATCGCCGCCGCCGACATCGCCGGCGACTACGAAGAGGTGTGGGCGCGCATCCGTAAGGCCGGCGCCGGCGGCGGCACAGGTTTCATGCCGCGCGCCGTCAACTGGATCACCGGCCCGTCGCGCACCGCCGACATCGAGCAGATGCTGTTGCTCGGCGCCCACGGCCCGCAACGGCTGCACATCGTGATCGCCGATGACGAAATCCCGCGCCCCTGACCAGCCGCCGACCGAGCGCCCGGTCAGCGCCGACGAGAAGGCGCTGTGGCAGGAAGTGATGGGGACCGTACAACCGTTGCCGCGCGGCCAAGGCAGGGACAAAGCGCCGGTGCCGCCCCCGGTTGCCAGGGCGCAGCCGCGGACGCCGTTGCTGCGGCCGCGCCCGGTCGCAACCCCGCCGCCCACGCCCAAGCCGCCCGCCGAACCGCCGTTGGAGCACGGCGAAGCGCCCGGCCTCGATAAGCGCACGCGGCTGCGCTTGAGGCGCGGACATGTTGAAATTCAAAGAGTCATGGACCTGCACGGCCTCACACAAGCGGAGGCCCACCGGGCCCTGGTAGGCTTCCTCGAAAGTGCCCAGGCGGCCGGCAAGCGGGCGGTGCTGGTGATCACCGGCAAGGGTCTCACGCCCGGCTCCGGGGTGCTGCGCGCCGCCGTGCCCCGGTGGTTGAACGAGCCGGCGCTGCGGTCGATGATCCGGGCGTTCAGCCATGCCGCGCCCAAGGACGGCGGCGAGGGCGCGCTCTATGTCTTGCTCAGAAGGAAGCGATGACGCCGTTCGGCATCAAGATTCGCGAACACCGCGCCAAGCGCGGCATCTCGCTCAAGAAGATGGCCGAAGATCTGGGCGTGTCGTCGGCCTATTTCTCCGCCCTCGAGCACGGTCACCGCGGCCGCCCCGGCTCCGGCCTGATCCAACAGATCTGCGGCTACTTCGACCTGATGTGGGACGAAGCCGAGGAACTGAAGCGCCTCGCCGGCCTGTCGCACCCGCGGGTCGTCGTCGACACCTCGGGGCTGAGCGCGCGGGCAACCGAGCTTGCCAACAAGCTGGCCGAAACCATCGGCAATATGGACGAAGAGACCATCGACTGGATCCTGCACGAGATCGAAGGCCGCGTCGGCGCCAAGCGCCAGAAGGGCCCGACGCACTGAGTCCCCGCCGTTTCTCGTAAGAGTAAATCCGTGTGCGAGAAATCGTCATTCCCGCGCAAGCGGGGGTGACGGTGTGAGCATAGGTGAGCTGATCGGACTCTAAAGAATGTACTTCCTGAGGTCAGCGTCCTTGGCCAGCGCGCCGACCTGCTTCCTCACGTAGTTGGCGTCGAGCTTGACCGTCTCGCCGGACTTTTCCGACGCCGTGAAGCTGATCTCTTCGAGAAGCTTCTCCATCACCGTGTGCAGTCTTCGGGCGCCGATGTTCTCGACGCCGGTGTTGATCTCGGCCGCCAGATCAGCGATCTCGCCGATGGCGTCGTCGCTGAACTCGAGCTTGACGTCCTCGACGCCCATCAGCGCCGTGTACTGTTTTATGAGGCTCGCCTCGGGCTCGGTGAGGATGCGCACGAAATCGTCGCGGCTGAGCGCGTTCAGTTCGACCCGGATCGGCAGCCGCCCTTGCAGCTCCGGCAGCAGGTCCGACGGCTTCGACTGGTGGAACGCGCCCGACGCGATGAACAGCACGTGGTCGGTCTTCACCGGGCCGTGCTTGGTGGCGACCGTGGTGCCCTCGATCAGCGGCAGCAGGTCGCGCTGCACGCCCTCGCGGCTGACGTCGGCGCCGATGCGATCGCTGCGCGCCGTGATCTTGTCGATCTCGTCGATGAACACGATGCCGTTGTTCTCGACCGCCTCGATGGCGTCGCGTACCACCCGTTCCTCGTCGAGCAGCTTGTCGGCCTCGTCGGCGACCAGCACTTCGTAGGAGTCCACCACCGTCATCTTCTTGGTCTTCTGCGGCGTGCCGAAGGCCTTGCCCAGCACGTCGCCGAGGTTGAGCATACCCATCTGTGCGCCAGGCATGCCCGGGATATCGATGGTCGGCATGCCGAGCCCGCCGCGGTCGGCGACGCTGACCTCGACCTCGCGGTCGGC
>JACPJY010000046.1 GCA_016187325.1 Rhodospirillales bacterium
GCGGTCGACCGCTGGCAGCCGATGAGCGAGGCGCTGCTCAACTACGCGGCCCGGCTCGAGCACGTCGAGACCACCATCAAGCCGGCGCTCGCCGATGGGCGCTGGGTGCTGTCGGACCGCTTCGCCGATTCCACCGTCGCCTACCAGGGCTACGGCTACGACCTCGGCGCCGAAACCGTCAGGCGCCTGCACCGCTTGGTGCTCGACGACTTCCAGCCGGACCTGACGATCATCCTCGACGTGCCGGTGGAACAGGGCCTGCGGCGCGCCGCCGGCCGCAACGACAAGGCGAGCGCCCGCGAGGATCGCTACGAGCGCATGGACCAGGCCTTCCACCAGCGGCTTCGCGACGGTTACCTGGACATCGCGCGCCGCGACCCCGAGCGCTGCGCCGTCGTCGACGCGACCAAGGACAAGGACGCCGTCCACGAGTGGATCCTGACGCTGGTCCACAACCGGCTCGGCGTCAAACTGGCGGGCACGGCGAAGCCATGAACGGCCGCGAAGACGCCGCCCCGCCGCCGCCCCGCAACAACCCGGCGCTCGTCGGCCACCAGGCGGCCGAGCGGGCGTTGTTCGACTCGTTGCGTAGCGGCCGGCTTGCCCACGCCTGGCTGATCTCGGGGCCGGAAGGCATCGGCAAGGCGACGCTCGCCTACCGCTTCGCCCGCTTCGTGCTGGCGGGCGGCGGCAATGGAGCGGCCGGGGATTCGCTTTATCTCTCCCCCGACCATCCGGTGTTCCGCCGCGTCGCCGCGGGCGGCCACAGCGACCTGATCACCGCCGAGCGCGTCGTCACCGACGACGGCCGGCTGCGCGGCGAGATCGTGGTCCCCGACATCCGCGCCGTGGTCCGCTTCTTCAAGCTGACGGCGGGCGAGGGCGGCTGGCGGGTGGCGATCATCGACGGCGCCGACACCATGAACCCGAACGCCGCCAACGCGCTCCTCAAGGTGCTCGAGGAGCCGCCGGCGAATTCGCTGCTGCTGTTGGTCGCCCACAACCCGGGGCGGCTGTTGCCGACCATCCGCTCGCGCTGCCGCAAGCTGGCCTTGAAGCCGCTCGCCGAAGAGCAAGTGACGGCGTTGCTCGCCGGATACCTGCCGGAGCTGGCTTCCACGGACACGGCGGCACTGGCTCATCTCGCCGACGGCAGCCCCGGCCGTGCGCTGGCGCTGGCCGCCGAGGGCGGGCTCGAGCTTTATCGCGACATGAGCGACATCCTGGAGACGCTGCCCGATCTCGACGTGCAGGCGCTGCATGCCTTCGGCACCCGCTTCGGGCGCGCCGGCGCCGAGCAGGCGTTCCGCACCGCCGGCGACCTGATCCGCTGGTGGCTGGCGCGCACCATCGTGGTCGCCGCCGGCGGGCCGGAGTCGGGGCCGCGGCTGGCGGTCGGCGAGGCGGCGCTGATCGGCCGGCTGGCGCGGGCCGCCGGCCTTGATCGCTGGCTTGAGGTATGGGAAAAGATCAACCGCCTGCTGGGCCGCACCGAGACCGCCAGCCTGGATCGTAAGCAGGTGGTTTTAAACGTGTTTTTGGCGATCGAGGGCGCCGTCCGACCGTGAGGCGCCGGCCCGTCGCGGGCGACTCCTGAACCGCCGCCGAAAGGCCACCCCCGCCGATGTCCCAGCGCTACTACGTCACGACGCCGATCTATTACGTCAACGACGACCCCCACATCGGCCATGCCTACACGACGCTCGCCTGCGACGTGATTGCCCGCTTCAAGCGGCTGGACGGCTTCGAGGTCAAGTTCCTGACCGGCACCGACGAGCACGGCCAGAAGGTGGCGAAGTCGGCCGCCGTCGCCGGCATGGACCCGCAGGCGTTCACCGACAAAGTGTCGAAGAACTTCCGCGACCTGGCGGGGGTGATGAACTACTCCAACGACGACTTCATCCGCACCACCGAGGATCGCCATACCCGCGCTTGCCAGGCGCTGTGGCGCGCCCTGCAGGAAAAGGGCGAAATCTACCTCGGCAGCTACGCCGGCTGGTACGCCGTTCGCGACGAGGCGTTCTACGCCGAAAGCGAGCTCAAGCCCGGTCCCGGCGGCAAGAGGATCGCGCCATCCGGCGCCGAGGCGGAGTGGATGGAGGAACCAAGCTACTTCTTCCGCCTGTCGGCGTGGCAGGAGCGGTTGCTCAAGTTCTACGACGAGCACCCGGGTTTCATCCTGCCGAAGAGCCGCCGCAACGAGGTGACGAGCTTCGTCTCCGGCGGGCTGCAGGACCTGTCGATTTCGCGCACCACCTTCACGTGGGGCGTGCCGGTGCCGGGCGACGAGGCGCATATCATGTACGTGTGGCTGGACGCGCTCACAAACTACATTACCGCCGTCGGCTATCCCGTTATCGATAAAGGAGAATATCCGCGCTTCTGGCCCGCCGACCTGCACATGGTCGGCAAGGACATCCTGCGCTTCCATGCCGTCTACTGGCCAGCGTTCCTGATGGCCGCCGGGCTCCAGCCGCCGAAGCGGGTGTTCGCCCACGGCTGGTGGACCAACGAGGGCCAGAAAATCTCGAAATCCGTCGGCAACATCATCGATCCGATCGCGCTGGTGAACACTTACGGCCTCGACCCGGTGCGGTACTTTTTGCTGCGCGAGGTGCCGTTCGGCAACGACGGCGATTTCTCGCACGCCGCCATGGTCAACCGCATGAACGGCGAGCTCGCCAACGACTACGGCAACCTGGCGCAGCGGGCGCTTTCCATGATTGCCCGCAATTGCGATGGCAAGGTACCCGATCCGACGGACAAGCTAGATCGTCAAACATGGCCAACACTCGCCACGTTAAGCAATGCACAGGCGTTGATTGATGAAATCCGTCCGATGATCGACCGCCAAGCATTCCACGAGGCCATCGAGCGTGTATGGGCCATCATTCGGGATGCGAACCGATTTGTCGACTCAGAAGCGCCGTGGGCGTTGAAGAATACTGATGTCCGTCGCATGGAGGCTGTTCTTTACGTCCTTGCTGAAGTAATTCGGCATATAACGATCATCCTCCAGCCGTTCATGCCCGGGTCGTGCGGGAAAATTCTGGATCAGTTGGCGGTTCCTACAAACGCCCGTGATTTCAATGCCTTGAATACAAGTGGCCACTTTATCGACGAGAATTCGCTTAAGCCAGGTACGCCGCTGCCGAAGCCGGAGGGGGTGTTCCCGCGCTTCCAGGAGCCGGGGACGGAGGCCGCGAAAGGGGCCGGGAAGGGCGCCAATCCGGGCGGCAAGGCCGGGAAGGGGGCCGGAAAGAAGCGGGGGAAGGGCTGATGCTGGTCGACAGCCATTGCCACCTCGACATGCCGGAGTTCGCGGGCGAGCTCGACGCCGTGGTAGCGCGCGCCCGCGACGCCGGCATCGGCCACATGCTGACCATCTGCACCCGGGTAAGCCGCTTCCAGGATGTGCTCGCCGTCGCCGAGCGCTACGACAACGTTTTCTGCTCGGTCGGCGTGCATCCGCACAACGCCGCCGACGAGCCCGCCGTCACCGCCGACGTCCTGGTCGAGATGACCGGCCATCCGAAGGTCGTCGGCATCGGCGAGACCGGCCTCGATTTCTATTACGACAACAGCCCCCGCTACGTGCAGGAACGGAGCTTCCGCGCCCATATCCGGGCGGCGCGGCAGAGCGGCCTGCCATTGATCGTCCATACCCGCGACGCCGACGCGGCGCTGGCCCGGGTGCTCGGCGAGGAGGCCGAGGCGGGGCCGTTTCCGGGCCTGATCCATTGCTTCAGCGCCGGCCAGGAGCTCGCTGATACGGTGCTCGGGTTGGGGCTGTTCATCTCGTTCTCCGGCATCGTCACCTTCAACAAGGCCGACGAACTGCGCGAGGTCGCCCGCCGGGTACCGGTCGAACGGATCCTGGTCGAGACCGACGCGCCCTACCTGGCGCCGGTGCCGAAGCGCGGCAAGCGCAACGAGCCGGCGTTCACCGCTTTCACCGCCGCCCGGGTGGCCGAGCTCAAGGGCCTCGAGGCCGACGCCTTCGCCCGCGCGACCACCGACAACTTCTTCCGCCTGTTCGCCAAGGCCCGCGACCTGGTCGGGTCCGCGGCTAGCGCCGGAGGCCGACCGTGACGCGCCGGGTCAAGGCCACGATCCTCGGTTGCGGGCCGTCCGGCGGCGTGCCGACCATCCACGAAGGCTGGGGGGCGTGCGATCCCAAAAACCCGAAAAACCGGCGTCTCCGGCCGTCAATCCTGATCGAGGAAGGTGAAACCCGGGTGCTGGTCGATACCTCGCCGGACCTGCGCCAGCAACTCCTGAACGCGGGCGTCCGGCGGCTGGACGCGGTGCTCTACACCCACGCCCACGCCGACCACCTGCACGGGGTCGATGACCTGCGCAGCATCAACCGGATGATGGAGGCGGCGCTGCCGGTGTACGCCGACGCCGCCACCGAGGCGATCATCAAGCAGCGCTTCGAGTACGTGACCACGCCGTTGGCCGACGGCGTCGAGCTCTACTACAAGCCGGTGCTCGACCTCAGGCGCATTGCGCCCGGCGACCGCTTCGCCGTCGGCGGCATGGAGATCGTGGCCTACGACCAGGACCACGGCTATTCGCGAACCATCGGTTACCGGTTCGGCCCACTGGCGTATTCGACCGACCTCCTGGACCTGCCGGAGGCGTCGTTCAAGGCCTTGTCGGGGGTCCAAACCTGGATCGTCGGCACCTTCGCCATGCAGCCCCACGTCACCCATGCCCACGTGGACAAGGCTTTGGGCTGGATCGAGCGGCTGCGGCCGGCCCGCGCCGTGCTGACCCACCTCGGGCCGGCCATCGACCACGGGGCGCTAAGCCGGTCGCTGCCGAAGGGCGTGGATGCCGCCTTCGACGGCTTGGTGATCGAGGCCACCGGCTGATGACCGGATGCCGACCGGGTTGCCGTTGAAAATTTTTACCGGCCGAGGACGGGGAGGCATGGTGATGTGGTCAGGGTTGACGGGCGGCGATTCCCGGACCTCGAAAAGACTTCTGGATGGGCTGATAAGTTGTTGTAAACAGTGATACCGATATTTTTTTCCATAATATACATTATGCGACAACAACAAATTCCCGTTATTTCGGTCGGCGACAAAAACCATCCCGTCCCCCGATCGACACTCGCGTCAATCGCCGCCCGATCATCCCCATGGGCACCGTCCCGAAATCGGAGTGCTATTCATGGCTGACGACATCCGCCGGCTGATCGACATCATGGCCAAGTTAAGGTCGCCCGACGGCGGCTGCCCGTGGTATGTCGAGCAGACGTTCGCCACCATCGCCCCCCACACCATCGAGGAGGCCTACGAGGTCGCCGACGCCATCGAGAAGCGCGATATGGCGGCGCTCAAGGACGAGCTCGGCGACCTGCTGTTCCAGGTGGTGTTCCATGCCCAAATGGCCAAGGAAGCCGGGGCTTTCGACTTCGACGCGGTGGCCCGTGCCATTGCCGACAAGATGCAGCGCCGCCATCCGCACGTGTTCGGCGACCAGACGATCAAGGACGCCGCGGCGCAGACCATGATGGCCTGGGAGGAACACAAGGCCCGCGAACGCGCCAACCGCCGGAATACCGCCGATAACGGACCGGATGGTCCCGAATTGGTCGGCAATAGCGGGACGGAGAGCGCCCTCGACGGAGTGATCCTTGGCCTGCCCGCCCTCACTCGCGCCGCCAAGCTGCAGCGGCGCGCCGCCCGGGTCGGCTTCGACTGGCCCGGCGACGCGGCCGGGGCGCGCCAAATCGTCGATAAAATCCGCGAGGAAGCCGGCGAACTTGAGGCAGAGCTTGAAGACGGCGCCGAACCGCCGCGGCTGGCCGATGAGATCGGCGATCTGCTGTTCAGTTGCGTCAATCTGGCGCGCAAGCTCGGCATCGATCCGGAACAGGCGCTGCGCCAGGGCAACGCCAAGTTCGAGCGCCGCTTCCGGCGCCTCGAGGCGTTGCTCGCCGTCGACGGCAGGAAGCCCGAAGACCTCGACCTCGACGCCCTGGAGGACTACTGGACCCGCGCCAAGCGCCAGGAGTCCGGCGACTGACCGGGGGGATATGGGTGCATACGCTTGCCCGGGGCGGTCGGCCGATTATGATGGCGTCACCGGGTCAACCCACGGACGCGAGCGGCAATCGAGGCCATGAAAACCGGCAAAAGGTCCCCGATCCTGGCGGTTCTCGCCCTGTTCCTCGCCGCCACCCTCGGCGGCTGCTATATGCCGATCCGCTTCGATTCCGAGATCGAGATCCACCGCACCGGCCATTACGACTTCAAGTTCGACGGCTACCTGGCCAAGGTCGAGCTCTACAAGGACCTGAAGGAACGCAAGATCGACGTTGCCGAGGAGAAAAAACAGATCGAGCAGATCAAGACCGACTTCGCCCGCGACCCGGCGGTCAAGGAGTTCAAGTACCTGAAGATGGGCCACTTCAAGGTCAACTGGCACAACAAGGGCGACCTGATCCAGGCGAAGACCGTGAGCTTCTTCAACCGCTCCAGCGAATATATGCTGGGCCTGAGCTACAACAGCGAAACCCGACGCATCGCGATGGCCGGCAAGTCGCTGGGCAAGGACATCAAGGAGCAGTTGGACAAGGCCGGCCTCGGCTCGACCGGCAAGATCCGGGTGATCACCGACGCCAAGGTGATCAGCCACAACGCCACCTCGGTCAGGGACAACAAGCAGAAGGGCGGCCGCTACAAGACCTACACCTGGGACATCCCCAACATCTTCGCCCCGACGCCGAGCCTGGTGATCCAGATTCTCTAAGGAAAAAGGGGCCCGAAGGCCCCTTCCCCATTTCGTTCGGTGCCGCTTACCGGCGCTTTTTGCTGCGTTTTATGCTGCGCTTTTTGGGCCGCTTGTTGGCGCGCTTCGCACCCCGCTTTTTCGCCGCCGCCGGTTTCGACTTGGCCTTGGATTCCGGCTTGGCGCCGCGCGTCAGGTTGCGGATCAGGCACGATGAATCCCAGCGCTCGCCGCCGACC
>JACPJY010000047.1 GCA_016187325.1 Rhodospirillales bacterium
ACCGACGACCACGGCGAGTCGAACTGGATGGCGCGCCTGTGGGCGGAGCCGAATCTCTCCAACTATCGCAAGGTGCTCGGCCGGCTGAAGGCGCTCGCCGACGAGGCCAAGGTGCCGCTCGCCTTCGCGCTGATGCCGTCGGCGCCGAACGTCGGCTACCACGCGCCGAAGTTCGCGGTCATGGCGGCGATGCTGCAGGATCTTGGCATCCCCTACGTCGATCTGCTGCCGGCGGTGGTCGAGGCGTTCAAGGGCAAGGACACCGGCCGCAACTACCGCCGCCTGTGGGCGAACCCCGCCGACGGCCATCCCGGCGACGCGATGACCACGGTGCTGGCGGAGGCCACCGTCGCCTATCTGCAACGCGCCGGCATCCTGGCAAAGCTCGCCACCCTCAGCCCGCGCCCGCCGAGCCAGCGGTTCGCGTCGCGGCCGCTGTGCCAGGACGACCGCCTGATCAGGATCGGCGTCACCGGCTTCGACCGCTATCCGTTCACCGGCGAGCAGGCGATGGTGCGCGTCCAAGGCTTCGGCTTCGAGCTCGAAGGGAACGCGCTGACGCCCCTCGACCGGGTCTACCTGCTGATCGGCGACGAGTACTTCCCGGCGCTGCCGCGGATGCCGCTCCGCGCCCAGGTGCCGGGCGGCGCCGTCGTCGCCTTCAACGGCTTGTTCGCGCTCGACGTCGCGACGTCGCGGCTCCGCGAGGCGGCGCTCGGCGAGATCGTCGGCGTCACGCAAGCGGGATGCGTGACGTTCCGGCCCTTGGGCGTGCCGGTGAAGCCGAAGGACAATACGCCGCCGCCATTGGCCGAGCCGCCCTTGATCCGCCTCGGCGGCTGACCGGCGCCGCGGCGGGCGCTTCAGGCGATGCCGCCCATGCACAGGTACTTGATCTCGACGTACTCCTCGATGCCGTACTTGGAGCCCTCGCGGCCGAGGCCGGATTCCTTCATGCCGCCGAACGGCGCCACCTCGGTCGAGATGATGCCCTCGTTGATGCCGATGATGCCGTATTCGAGCTGCTCCGCCGTCTTCCACACGCGGCCGATGTCGCGGCTGTAGAAATAGGCGGCGAGCCCGAACTCGGTGTCGTTGGCCATCCGGATCACCTCGCCGTCGGTCTTGAAGCGGAACAGCGGCGCCACCGGGCCGAAGGTCTCCTCGCGGGCGACCTTCATCTGCTGGGTGACGTCGGCGAGGATGGTGGGTTCGAAAAAGGAGCCGCCGAGCTGGTGACGCTTGCCGCCGGCGACCAGGCGCGCGCCCTTGGCCAGCGCGTCGCGCACGTGGTCCTCGACCTTCTCCACCGCCTTCATGTCGATCAGCGGCCCCTGGTGGGTTTCGCCCTTCAGCCCGTCGCCGACCTTCAGGCCCGACACCGCCTGCGCCAGGCGGCTGGTGAACTCGTCGTAGACCTCGTCCTGGACGTAGATGCGGTTGGCGCAGACGCAGGTCTGGCCGGTGTTGCGGTACTTCGACGCCATGGCGCCCTTCACCGCGGCGTCGAGGTCGGCGTCGTCGAAGACGATGAATGGCGCGTTGCCGCCGAGCTCCATCGAGGTCTTCTTAACCGTGCGCGCGCATTCGGCCATCAGCTGCTTGCCGACCTCGGTCGAGCCGGTGAACGACAGCTTGCGGACCAGCGGGTTCGCCGTCAGCTCGCTGCCGACGGCGCCGGACGATCCGGTGACGACGTTGAGGACGCCCGCAGGCAAGCCGGCGCGCTCGGCGAGCTCGGCCAAGGCGAGCGCGCTCAACGGCGTCGCGCTCGCCGGCTTGATCACCACTGGGCAGCCGGCGGCCAAGGCGGGCGCGCACTTGCGCGTGATCATGGCCGACGGGAAGTTCCACGGGGTGATCGCGGCGACGACGCCGATCGGCTCCTTGATGACGACGATGCGCTTGTCGGCGCCGTGCTGCGGGATGGTGTCGCCGTAGATGCGCTTCGCCTCTTCGGCGAACCACTCGATGAACGAGGCGGCGTAGACGATCTCGCCTTTCGATTCGGCCAGCGGCTTGCCCTGTTCGGCGGTCATCAGCCGCGCCAGGTCGTCGGTGTTGTCGATCATCAGGTTGAACCACTTGCGCAGGATGTTGGCGCGCTCTTTCGCCGTCTTCGCCCGCCACGGGCCCCAGGCGGCGTTGGCGGCCTCGATGGCGCGGCGGGTCTCGGCTCGGCCGAGCTTCGGCACGTTCGCCAGCGTCTCGCCGGTGGCCGGGTTGGTGACCGCGAAGGTCTTGCCGTCGTCGGCGTCGATCCATTTGCCGGCGACGTAGCATTGCTGGCGGAACAGGCGCGAATCATTGAGCTGCATGACATCCTCTCTGGAAGGACCTCGACACCGGCGTCGTCGGACGGGTCCCGGTTGTTCGTTATGACGCTTCACCGCCCGCCGTGGCGGGCGGCGCGAACGGCAGTATAATCCCCGCCGACCGACGTGTTAACCAGCCCCGCCCGCCATGACCATCAACCGCATCGTCCATATCGTCGTTGTCGCCGTCGTCCTCATCGCCGCCTCGTTCGGCCTTTACAAGTCCCTGGCGCCGAAGGGCGGCGCCGACCCCGACGACGCGAATCAGGTGGCGCTCGGCGAACAGCTCTATCGCGCCCACTGCGCGTCGTGCCACGGCGTCAACCTGGAAGGGCAGGCGGACTGGCGGACCCGCAACGCCGAC
>JACPJY010000048.1 GCA_016187325.1 Rhodospirillales bacterium
GGACAATTCGCGCAGTTGCAGCTGCCGTCCGAGCCGGGCGCCGGGATGAAGATCTTATGCGGCGCCGACTTCTGCATCTGATGGATGATGTGCCGTTCGGTGGCGATGATGAATTCCTTTTGCGGCGCCTTCAGCACGTATTCCAGGATCGACCGGGTAGAGCCAACGTGATCGGCGTGGTCGAGAATGCCTTCGTGGCATTCCGGATGCGCGGCGACGGGCGCCGCCGGATGCTTGGCCTTCAATTTCACCAGTTCGCGGGTCGAAAACTGGTCGTGGACGATGCAGGTGCCGTTCCACAGCGTCATCTTGCGGCCAGTCTTGCGGCTGAGATACGCCCCGAGGTGTCGGTCGGGGGCAAACAGGATCGGCTGATCTTCCGGCAACTGGCGGATGATGTGCTCGGCGTTCGACGAGGTAACGATGATGTCCGAATGCGCCTTCACCGCCGCCGAGCAGTTGATGTAGGTAATGGCGATGTGATCCGGATGCTCGGCGCGGAAGCGAGCGAAGTCCGCCGGAGGGCAAGCGTCCTCGAGCGAGCAGCCGGCATTGGCGTCCGGCAGCAGAACCGTTTTCTCGGGGCTCAGGATCTTGGCCACCTCGGCCATGAAGCGGACGCCGCAAAACACGATCATATCGGCATCGGTGGAAGCCGCCCGGCGCGACAAATCCAGCGAGTCGCCGACGAAATCGGCCAAATCCTGGATTTCCGCGTCCTGGTAATAATGCGCCAGGATAACGGCATTCTTCTCGCGCCGGAGACGAGCGATCTCCGTCCACGGATCCAGCGTCGGATCGATGGCCGATGGGACGAGCGTTTCGGTGGCGGGCAGAATGACGGTTTCCATAAAGGCATTTCTCCTGGCGGTCCGGGAGACAGCGTTAACTATGGGATCGCTAAAAGCGCCGTGCCAGCTAATACCAGGTATATATGGCCGAAAACCGTGCTTCGCAAAGTATCAAGCTAGACAAACAGCTAGCAGGTGGGAATTGCCGGGTCAACCGGCATGCGGTAACGCCATATAGTCCGCGGACCGCATCTCCATCAGCCTGGAGACCGTGCGCTGAAACTCGAAGGCGCCATCGCCCTCAATATACAGCGCCTCCGCTGGCGCCTCCGCTGAGCATATAAGGTTGACCTTGGCCTCATACAAGGCGTCGATCAGGGTCACGAAACGCTTGGCCTCGTTCCGTTTTTCCGGGCCCAGCCGCGGGATTCCCCGGAGCAGCAGGGTGTGGAAGCACTCGGCGATCGCCAGGTAATCGGCGGCGCCGAGCGGCTTTTCGCACAGGTCGTTGAAGCTGACCATGGCCACGCCTTCGGCGGCCAGCGGGATCTCGATCTTGCGGCCCTGCACCTGCAGCGTCACCGGGCACGGGCTGAAGCCGGTGCTCAGGCTCTTAAAATCGCGTTCCAGCTTACGGTCGGCCTCGGCGTCGGCGGGCGTCAGAAACACCTCCATGGTCTTCAGCCGGTCGAGACGGTAATCGATTCCGGCGTCGAGCTCGAATACCTCGAGCTTGTCTTCGATCAGCGAGATGAACGGCAAAAACAGTTCGCGCTGCAGGCCGCCCTGATACAGGTCCTTGGGTGCTCGGTTCGACGTCGCCACCACCACCACGCCTTCCTCGAACAGCGCCTCGAACAGCCGGCCCAGGATTACCGCGTCGGCAATATCGGTGACGTGGAACTCGTCGAAGCACAGCAGCCACGCCTGATCGGTGATGATGCGGCTCAACGCCACCAGCGGATCGCTTGATTCAGGGGCCTTTTTGGCGAGTACCGCTTGGCGGAAACTGTGAACGCGTTTGTGGACCTCCTGCATGAAGGAGTGGAAGTGGACGCGCTTGCGAGTGCCGATCGGGACGCAGTCGTAGAACAGGTCCATTAACATCGACTTGCCGCGTCCGACGCCGCCCCAAACGTACATGCCGCGCGGCGGCGGCATCCGGTTGCGGCCAAGCCGGAGCCGCGTCATCCAGTTCTTCTTGCCCATCTGCGCCGCGTATGCGCCGAGCGCATCGTGCAGCGCCTGCAGCTCGTCGATGGCGCTAGCCTGCGTCGCGTCGGGCTTGATGTCGCCGCCGTCGACAAGTGCCTGATAGGCCTGCTTCGGCCCAATACCGCGTTCAGCGTCCATTAAGGGAAACCGTGGCGATGGGCCTATTTGCGTTTCATGCGTTGGCGATGGCGGCGTCGCGACGCCGGCGGCCGGCGCATCGCCGCGTCACGAGGCGGCCCGGGCTTTGCCCGGCAGCGGCGCGAAGACGGCCTCCATCTCGCGGCGCAACCGGTAGGCGGCCGAGTTCTCGATCTCGCGTAACTCGACGTCCGACCACTGCAGCGCCGCGCCCTGCTTTACCCGGTGTTTTAGCTTGAGCCCGTGGGCGAGGCCGATCGGGACCGCGCCGACGTTGACCGAATCGCCGGCCTCCATCAGCCGGCCCCACACCGTGAAGCCGCCTTCACCGTCGAGCATCTCGCCGGCATCGAGGTCGCGCTTGGCGCACGCCACCACGTCGGCGCGGAAGCCGGTTGCCGCGCCCGTCGGCATCCTGAGCAGCGCCGCATGGGCGACGCTGATGCCGAGCTCAAGGCCGATCATGTGATAGGGGCGCCACAGCGCCGAGTACTTGCCGCTGGGATCGGTGATCAGGCCGTAGTCGGAGAAGCAGTTCTCGACATATTCGTTCGCCGCCTCGAAAGTCACGTAGACGCCCCAGCGCAAATTGTTTTCGAGGTCGTGGCCGTTGCGGGCGCGGCTGGAGACGACCTCGACCTGGCCCTTGTGATGCAGCTTGCCGCCGTCGGCCTCCGGGATCAGCGTGCTAGCCAGCTTCTCCACCGGGCAGGGCGGAAAGGCGAGCCCGCCGGGCGCCGGCGTCAGGCCGGTGGCGTTGGCGACCGCAGCCATCTCTATCCCCGACTTGGTGCCGTCGAGGAAAGAGTTGAACATCTTCGGGTTCAGCCCGCTCTTCGCCGCCCGCTCCGGCGTCAGCCCGTAATGGCCCCACACGGTTTCCGGGGTCGAGGCGTGGAATTCCGGCATATAAAGCGTGCCCTTGCCAGCCGCCACCACGTCGAAGCCGGCGGCGCGCGCCCAGTCCACCATCTCGCAGATCAACGCCGGCTGGTCGCCGTAGGCCAGCGAATAGACGACGCCGGCGCGTTTCGCTTTTTCCGCCAGCAGCGGCCCAGCCAGCACGTCGGCCTCGACGTTGACCATAATGATGTGACGACCACGCCTGATCGCCGCCAGCGCATGCTGAATCCCGGCCTCGGGCACGCCGGTCGCCTCGATCACCACGTCGAGGCCGCCGGCGTTGATCAGCCGCTCGGCATCGTCTGTGATGAAGGTGCCGCCGGTTGCCAGTGCCTTGGCCGGCGAGGTGGCGCCGATGCGCTCCTTCGGCCAGCCGGTAGCGAGCAGCGCTTGGCGCGCCCGCTCTACCGCGAGATCGGCGACGCCGAGGACGTGCAGGCCCGGCGTGTGCTGCGCCTGGGCCAGGAACATGGACCCGAACTTGCCGGCGCCGATCAACGCCACGCGGACCGGCAGGCCCTGTTCGGCCCGCGCCAGGAGCATAGGGTGAAGGTTCATGACGAATGCCCCGGGTCGAAAAAAGAAAGTGGTTTTATGCATTCTCTTTGCCTGAGACTATCACCATATTGTTGACGCGGGAATGCCCGTTGGGGGCCCGGAGGACCGGGAGAAATCCCCTGCTGCAGGTCCCCGATGCCAGGCCCCCGCGACAATGGAAATGGCGGATGACCGATAACCTGCTCGGCCATGAAACCGCGATCCGGCTCGGATTTTTCTTCGCCGTGCTGACGGCGATGGCGGCGTGGGAGGCGCTCGTCCCGCGCCGCCGGCTGAGCCAACCGAAGATGCTGCGCTGGACCGGCAACCTTGGTATCGTCGCGGTGAACACGCTGATCGTGCGGGCGCTGTTTCCGGCGGTGCCGGTGACCGCGGCACTGATCGCCGCCGACCGCGGCTGGGGCGTGTTCAACATGGTCGCCGTTCCCGACTGGCTGGCCGTCGCTGCATCGGTGGTGCTCCTTGATCTCGCCATCTACGGACAGCACGTGATGTTTCATGCGGTGCCGGCATTCTGGCGCCTGCATCGCATGCATCACGCGGATTTGGATTTCGACGTCACCACTGGCATCCGCTTCCACCCGCTTGAGATTGTGCTTTCGGTGTTTATCAAGATGGCGGCGATCATCGTGCTCGGGGCGCCGGCGGTGGCGGTGCTGATCTTCGAGGTGCTGCTCAATGCCACCTCGATGTTCAACCACGGCAACGTGTCGCTGCCGGCGGCGTTCGACTGGGTGCTCAGATGGGTGGTGGTGACGCCCGACATGCACCGGGTGCATCACTCGGTGATCCGAACCGAGACCGACAGCAACTTCGGCTTCAACCTCACTTGGTGGGACAGACTGTTTGGCACCTATCGGCGGCAGCCCGAAAAAGGCCACGACGCCATGACCATCGGACTGCCGGTGTTCCGCGACCCGAAATGGCTACGTCTCGACCGGCTGGTCATACAGCCGTTCGTCGACCCGCCGCTGCCCGCCGCCGGGCCGTAAGCGGGCCGAACGGCGCCGCCATCAGTCGGCCGGCGCGAATTCCCGCATCAGCCGCGCCACCTCGTGGGCCACCGCATCGCCGCTGCCCTCGAGCCCCTTGATGGCACCCTCGCGGTCGGCGGCCGAGCGGTTCTGGCTGAGCTTGAACTTGCCTTCCAGCCGCTCGATCGGCATCTCGAAGGCGACGATGCCTTTGATCATTCGTTGCACGTAATCGTCGGGTAGCCGGTCCATGGACCACGGGCCCGTTGCCGGGCTTTCGTAGGTGGCGACCAGCCGTTCCAGATGGCCGCGGACGGCAGTCGCGTCGGCGATCACCTTCGGCCGCCCATAGGCATGGACGGCGACGTAATTCCAGGTCGGCACCATCGTTTCGGACACGTACCATGACGGCGACACGTAGGCATGGACTCCTTGGAACACCGCCATCGCCTCTGTCTTGCCGTCGAACCTCCGCCATTGGTCGTTGGCTCGCGCCACGTGGCCGAACAACCGCCCCGGTCCCTCGCCGTCGGCATTCAGGGACAACGGGATATGGCTTGCCACCAGGCCGCCCCCGCCCGCGGACACCAGAAGGGCGAAGCTGTTGTCGCGCATGACGCGAAAAAGCGCCGAATTGTCGTTAATATCGAAATGCCGAGGTCGGTACATGAGCCTGTTCTCCATTGTCGGGAGGCCGCGTTCGACTTATATCATGGGCGGCATTCTTCAATTCATGTGTCGATGGCGCCCCCTGGAAGAGTCCGGCCGGGTGCCTCGCCGGGGACGCAGGGAGACATCCATGGACGAAGACGTATTCAACATGCAGATCCGCAAGTTCCTTAAGAACGTCGGCGTGACCTCGCAGCGCGAGATCGAAGGCGCGGTGCGCGGCGCCGTCAAGAGCGGTAAGCTGAAGGGTAACGAAACCGTCAAGGCCAGGGTCACGCTTACCATCGATTCGCTTGGCCTCAGCACCAACATCGACGGCAATATCAAGCTTTCCTGAGCCGAATTCCGACCGCAGCCGACAAAAACGGCCGCCGGGAACCCCCGGCGGCCTCGTAACGTCCGGCGCTGAGAGCGGACCTCAGCGCCTTTTCATCAGCGCGATCTTGATATCGCCGATCGCCTTCCCGGGGTTCAGGCCCTTGGGACAGGTGTTGGTGCAGTTCATGATCGTGTGGCAGCGGAAAAGCTTGAACGGGTCGTCCAGGTTGTCGAGCCGCTCGCCGGCCGCCTCGTCCCGGGAATCCGCGATCCAGCGGTACGCTTGCAGAAGAATCGCCGGCCCTAGATAGCGGTTGCCGTTCCACCAGTAGCTGGGACAACTGGCCTGGCAGGAAAAGCACAGGATGCATTCCCACAGGCCGTCGAGCTTGGCGCGCTCCTCGGGGCTTTGCAGGCGTTCGCCGGTCGGCGGCGGGGTATCGGCCTGCAGCCACGGCTTGATCAACTTGTACTGCGCATAGGGCACGCTGAGGTCGGGGACCAGATCCTTGACCACCGGCATGTGCGGCAGCGGGTAGACCTTTACGTCGCCCTTGATGTCCGCGATCGGCTTGGTGCAGGCCAGCGTATTGGTGCCGTCGATGTTGAACGCGCAGGACCCACACACGCCTTCGCGGCAGGAGCGGCGGAAGGTCAGCGTGGTGTCGATCTCGTTCTTGATCTTGATCAGGGCATCGAGAACCATCGGCCCGCACTTGTCGAGGTCCACCTCGAAAGTATCGATGCGGGGATTGGCGCCGCTGTCCGGGTCCCAGCGATAGACGTGGAATTTCTTGATCCGGGTGGCGCCGGGCTCGGCGGGGAAGGTCTTTCCCTTGGTGATCTTGGAATTGGCGGGCAGTGCGAATTCAACCATCTGTTCGACCTTCCGTCAGCGATGCGGGGCCGTCAATAGACCCTGGCCTTGGGTTCGATGTATTCGACCTCTTTGGTCAGCGTCCACGTATGGACCGGGCGATAGGTGAGGGTAACCTTGCCCTTGTCGTCGATCGTAGCCAACGTGTGCTTCATCCAGTTCTTGTCGTCGCGTTTCGGGTAATCCTCGTGGGCGTGGGCGCCGCGGCTTTCGTGACGGGCCTCCGCCGAGTGAATGGTCGCCAGCGCACAGGTGAGCAAATTCTCAAGTTCGAGTGTTTCCACCAGGTCCGAATTCCAGATCAGGGAACGGTCGGCGACCTTGACGTCGCTTATGCGCGACGCGATCCCACCGACCTCCTTAACGCCTTCCCTCAGCACTTCGGAAGTGCGGAACACGGCGGCGTTGTTCTGCATGGCGTGCTGCAAGGCAAGGCGGATCTCGCTGGTCTTCGAGCCGCCGTCGGCATGGCGCAACCTGTCGAGTCGGGCGAGGGCGTACTCTGCGGAATCGGCCGCCAACGGCTTCAACGGCGTGTTCGGTTTGACCAGCTCTGATGCCTTGATAGCGGCGGCGCGACCAAATACCACGATATCCAAAAGCGAGTTGCATCCCAGCCGATTGGCCCCGTGCACGGAGGCACAGGCGCATTCACCGATCGCCATTAGGCCCGGCGCGATGGCATCCGGGTCGTTGGCGGTCGGCCGCAGTACCTGACCATGATAATTGGTCGGAATGCCGCCCATGTTGTAGTGAACGGTCGGCAACACGGGGATCGGCTGCTTGGTGGCGTCGACGCCGGCGAAGATGCGCGCCGACTCGGTGATCCCGGGCAGGCGGAGGTGCAGCAGATCGGCACCCAGGTGCTCGAGGTGCAGGAAGATGTGGTCGCGCTCGGGGCTGACGCCGCGGCCCTCGCGGATCTCGACGGTCATGGCGCGGCTGACCACGTCGCGGCTGGCCAAGTCCTTGGCCGTCGGCGCGTAGCGCTCCATGAACCGCTCGCCCTCGGAATTGGTGAGGTACCCGCCCTCGCCGCGCGCCCCTTCGGTGATCAGGCAGCCGGAGCCGTAGATGCCGGTGGGGTGAAACTGCACGAACTCGTGATCCTGCAACGGCAGCCCGGCGCGCGCGACCATGCCGTTGCCATCGCCGGTGCAAGTGTGCGCTGAGGTACAGGAGAAATAGGCCCGCCCGTAGCCGCCGGTGGCCAAGACCACCAGATGCGCGTGAAAGCGGTGGATGGTGCCGTCGTCCAGGTTCCACGCGATCACGCCCTGGCAGGCGCCGTCGGCGCCCATGATCAGGTCGATGGCGAAGTACTCGACGAA
>JACPJY010000078.1 GCA_016187325.1 Rhodospirillales bacterium
CAGGAACGACAGCAGGAACGCCGGCCACGAAAATCCCTCCTTGACCAGGACCAGGTCGCGGTCGGGGTCGAGGCCGTGGCGTCGTAGGTGAACCGAATAAAGCCGCATGGATCGAAACCTGGATCAAACCGGTTTGGCCGGCGGTTTTCGGGCCCGGATCGGCAGAGCCCGGCGAACTTGCGCCATCGGCCAGCGTTACAGCGAGCCGCCGAGCACGCCCTTGGTGGACGGCACCGAGTCGGCCTTGCGGGAATCGATCTCGATTGCCTGGCGCAATGCCCGGGCGAGGCCCTTGTAGCATGACTCGATGATGTGGTGGTTGTTCTCGCCGTAGACGTTCTCGACGTGCAGCGTGATGCCCGCGGCCTGCGCGAACGCCTGGAACCACTCCTTGAACAGCTCCGAGTCCATGTCGCCGAGCTTCGGCTTCGAGAATTTGACCTTCCAGATCAGGTACGGGCGCTTGCTGACGTCGAGCGTGACGCGGCTGAGCGTCTCGTCCATCGGGATCACGGCGGCGCCGAAGCGGTTGATGCCCTTCAGATCGCCGAGCGCCTTGGCGACCGCCTCGCCGATGGCGATGCCGGTGTCCTCGGTGGTGTGGTGGAAGTCGATGTGCAGATCGCCCTTGGCCTCCACCTCGAGGTCCATCAGGCTGTGTCGCGCGAGCTGCTCCAGCATGTGGTCGAGGAAGCCGATGCCGGTGGAAACCTTGTATTTGCCGGTGCCGTCGAGGTCGACGACGACCTTGATCGACGTCTCCTTGGTCTTGCGCTCAACTTTTCCCTTGCGCATCGTTGCCGCTCCTGAAGCCGACCTCGATGGCGGGCCGGCCTTCGAATACCGGCCTTTTATCAGGAACTTGCCGAGACCGCCAGGGCATTGCCAAGGCGCCGGGCGCCCTTGACCGGGCGGTTTCACGACCCCAAATCACCCGCTATAGTCCTCAAGCGGCCCGCGTTCAGGGCACAACTCAAGCAACCGGCGGAACCACTCCCATGGCGCGATCGGAAGAGAAATCCTGGCACGGCACCACGGTGCTGTGCGTCCGCAAGGGTAAAAGCGTCGTCATCGCCGGCGACGGCCAGGTCAGCCACGGGGCTACCGTGATCAAGTCCAACGCCAGGAAGGTAAGGCGCCTCGGCGACGGCAAGGTGATCGCCGGGTTCGCCGGCGCAACGGCCGACGCCTTCACGCTTTTCGAGCGCCTGGAAAGTAAGCTTGAGCAGTACCGCGGGCAGCTGACGCGCGCCTGCGTCGAGCTCGCCAAGGACTGGCGTACGGACCGGTATCTGCGGCGGCTGGAGGCGATGATGGCGGTCGCCGACAAGGACGTGTCGCTGGTGCTGACCGGCACCGGCGACGTGCTGGAGCCCGAGGACGGGTTGATCGGCATCGGCTCGGGCGGCCATTACGCGCTCGCCGCGGCGCGTGCGCTGATGGACCGCGACGATCTTTCCGCCGAGGACGTGGCGCGCCGGGCGATGGAGATCGCCGCCGGCATCTGCGTCTACACCAACACCAACGTCACCATCGAATCTCTATGATCGAGAGCACCAGCTTCACGCCGCGCGAGATCGTCTCCGAACTCGACCGCTACATCGTCGGTCAGGACGACGCCAAGCGCGCCGTCGCCATCGCGCTGCGCAACCGCTGGCGGCGCCAGCAGCTCGACGACGACATGCGCGAGGAGGTGCTGCCGAAGAACATCCTGATGATCGGCCCGACCGGCGTCGGCAAGACCGAGATCGCGAGAAGGCTGGCCAAGCTGGCGCAGGCGCCGTTCATCAAGGTCGAGGCGACCAAGTTCACCGAGATCGGCTACGTCGGCCGCGATGTCGAGCAGATCATCCGCGACCTGGTCGAGAGCGCCATCCACGGCACGCGGGAGACGCACCGCAAGCGCGTCACCGCCAAGGCCGAGCTGCGGGCGGAGGAGCGCGTTCTCGACGCGCTGGTCGGCGAAGGTGCCGGCGCCGACACCCGCGAGAAGTTCCGCCAAATGCTGCGCCGGGGCGAGCTCGCCGACCGCGAGGTCGAGGTCAGCGTCGCCGACCGCGGCGGGCTCGGCATGCCGACCATCGACATCCCCGGCATGCCCGGCGCGCAGATGGGGATGCTCAACCTCGGCGACGTGCTGGGCAAGGCCTTCGGCACGCCGCAGAAGACCAAGAAGATGACGGTAGCCGATTCTTACACCGTGCTGGTCGCCGACGAGGCCGACAAGCTGCTCGACGAGGAGCGCGTGGTGCGCGACGCCATCGAGGCGGTCGAGAACAACGGCATCGTGTTCATCGACGAGATCGACAAGATCACGGCGCGCAGCGATCGCATCGGCGCCGACGTCAGCCGCGAGGGCGTGCAGCGCGA
>JACPJY010000080.1 GCA_016187325.1 Rhodospirillales bacterium
GCGAAGCCGCGGCGCTCGGCCGGGAACACCTGGATGATGGTGGCCATGACGAGCGGCTGGATGACGCCGGCCGAGAAGCCCTGCATGATGCGGCCGACGATCAGCACCTCAATGGTGGGGCTGACGGCGCAAATCAGCGCGCCGACGGTGAACACCACCAGCGTCATCGAGAACGCCAGCCTGGGCCCCATCGCCGTCACCATCCAGACGTTAAGGAGCTGGCTCGCCACCATGGTAGCGAGGAACGCGGTCGACGCCCATTGCGCCAGGTCCTGGCCGACGCCGAAGGCGCCCATGATCGACGGCACGGCGACGTTGACCATGGTCGCCGCCAGGATCATCGTCATGGCGCCGATCAGCCCGCCGATGGTGACCAGCCAGCGATAGGCCGGGCCAAAACGCTCGAACTGGCGTTCAACGCTTGCGGCTACGGATGTCAATGTTGATTTCGACCATCATGCCCGGACGCAGCAGCCCCGCCTGCTGGTCGATCACGATGCGCACCGGCAGGCGCTGGGTGATCTTGGTGAAGTTGCCGCTCGGGTTCGGCGTCGGCAGCAGCGCGAACTGGCTGGTGGCGGCGTGGCCAACCGTCAACACGCGGCCGCGGAACTCGCGGCCCGGGTAGGCGTCGACGCTGACCTCGACCACCTGGCCGGGCTTGAGATTGCGGATCTCGGTCTCCTTGATGTTGGCCTCGATCCAGATCTTCGACGGGTCGTGCACCAGCGCCAGTCGCTGCCCCGGCGTGACGTATTCGCCGACGCGCACGAAGGTCTTGTCGACGACGCCGTCGATCGGGCTCTTGATGGTGCGGTCGGCGAGGTCGAGCTTCTGGTGATCGAGCTTGGCCTGCAGCTCGGCCTTGCGGTGCTGCAGCTTGACCAGCTCGGAATCGATGACGTCGAGCCGCGCGCGCTCGGCCTCGGCCTTCTCCAGCTTCGACTTCGCCGCCGCCAGCTCGGCGACGGCCATGCGGTGCTGGCGCTGGATCAGCTGTTCGGCGGTTTCCGCTTGGTCGAGCTGACGGCGCGAGAACACCTTGCGTTCGTACAGCGATTTGGCGCGCTCGAGCTCGCGCTGCGCCAGCGTCCACTGCGGCTCGAGGGATGACACCGCGACCTTCGCCGCCTCGTATTGCGACATCTCGGCCGAGTACAGGCTCTTTGTCTGCTTGTCGACGAGGCGGCGCTCGGCGACCAGCCGGTCGCGCTCGGCGTCGATGCCGGCGACCTGCGATTCCAGCTCGGCGACGCGCAGGTTCGATTCGCGGGAATCGATGGTGGCCAACACCTTGCCCTGGGCGATCTCGCTGCCCTCGACCACGTCGAGCGACGTCACCCAGCCGGCGACGCGGCTTGATACCGTGATCAGATCGGCGTCGATGCGCGAATCGTAGGCGTAGACGTAGTTGACGCGGTGATAGACCTCGCGGCCGCCGACAAACGCCGCGATCGCCAGCACGACGCCGATGACGCCGATGCGGATGGCATGGCGATGGCGCGCCCATAGGGTGGCGAGGTCGGGCCGTGCGCGCGGCGGTGCCGCTGGCGCGTCCTCGGCGCCGCGAGGGTTGAGCTGCTTGACTTTCGAATCGGCGGCGTCGGGCATCGGGGCTGGGAGTCCTGTCGTTTCCGGCCGTGGCTGCCGTTTCGTCGAGGACGGCCAAAGGGCGGCTTCGGGACGGCGCGGCCCGGCGCGGGTGTCCAGGGACCGGGCGGATTGTATACACTTTACCACCGCCGGGGGCGAGCCGGAAAGTGGGGTTTTCCCTAGGGAACTCCTGGTTCGACCGCCCGTGGACGGCTCAGCCGTCGTCGCGGGCGCCGATCTTGGGCTCCGCGCCTCTGAATAGCCTTTCGATGTTGGCGTGGTGACGAGCGATCACCAACAGCGCCAGTACCGCCGCCGCCATCGCCACCGGCGTCGCGCCCAGCCAGTAGGCGACGAACGGCGCCGTGGCAAGCGCCGCCATCGAGGCCAGCGACGAATAGCGGAGAGTGCCGGCGACCAGCAGCCACACCGCGCATGCCGCAGCGCCGACCGGCGCCAAGGCACCGAACAGCACGCCGAGAGCCGTCGCCACGCCCTTGCCGCCATTGAATTTCAGCCAGACCGGGAAGTTGTGGCCGACCACCGCCGCCATGCCGGCGATCAGGCCGGCATCGAGCGGCCCCAGGAATCCCCACTCGCGGCCGACCACGGCTACCGCCGCCCAGCCCTTGCCGATGTCGAGCAGCAAGGTCAGCGCCGCCAGCCATCTGTTGCCGGTGCGCAGCACGTTGGTGGCGCCGATGTTGCCCGAGCCGATGGCGCGGATATCGCCGAGGCCCGCGAGGCGGGTCAATAATAGCCCGAAGGGAATCGATCCCAACAGGTAGCCGCCGGCGGCGGCGATCATCAGGGCGAGCGGGCCCTCCATCGGCTCACGCCTGCGGCCGGTAAACCGGGCGGCCGTCGACGACGGTCATCAGCACCCGCCCCTGCACCGGCCGCCCGTCGAAGGGCGAGTTCTTGGCCTTGCCGATCAGCCGGTCGGCGTCGACCTTCCAGGCGGCGTCGGGGTCGAACAGGACGAGATCGGCGGGCGCGCCCTTCTCCAACCTGCCGGCGCGCAAGCCCAAAAGCCCGGCCGGCGCCGAGGTGACGAGGCGCAGCACGTCCAGGAGCCCGAGGTGGCCGTTGTGATAAAGCTCGAGCGACACCGCCAGCAGCGTGTTCAGCCCGATGCCGCCGGGCGCCGCCTGCGCGAACGGCAGCCGCTTCGATTCCTCGTCGCGCGGCGTATGGTCCGAGGCGATGGCGTCGATGGTGCCGTCGCGCAAGCCCTCGACCACCGCCTTGCGGTCGTCCTCGGCGCGCAACGGTGGCGACAGCTTGGCGAAGGTGCGGTAGTCGCCGACTGCGTTCTCGTTAAGCGCGAAGTAGGGGGGCGCGGTGTCGCAACTGACATTGAGGCCGCGCTTCTTCGCCTGCCGCATCGCCTCGATGCCGGCGGCGGTGGAGAGATGCGCAATGTGCAGCCGCCCGCCGGTCAGCGCCGCGAGGCGCAGGTCGCGCTCGATCATGATCACCTCGGCCTCGGTCGGGATGCCGACGAGCGCCAGCCGCGTCGCCGTTTCGCCGGCGTTCATCGCGCCCTGATGGGCGAGGCTCGGCTCCTCCGGGTGCTGGACGATCATCAGCCCGAAGGTCGAGGCGTAGCTGAGGGCGCGCCACATCACCTGGGCGTCGGCTACGGCGCGGGTGCCATCGGTGAAGGCAACGGCGCCGGCCTCGGCCAGCAATCCCAATTCGGCCAGTTCCTGGCCCTTCAGGCCCTTGGTGACGGCGCCGTAGGGATAGACCTTGGCCAGGCCTTGCTTCCTGGCGCGGCGGGCGACGAACTCGACCACCGACATGTCGTCGATCACCGGCTGCGTGTTGGGCAAGCACACCATCGATGTGACGCCGCCCGACACCGCGGCGCGCACCGCGGCGCCCAAATCGCCGATCTCCATGCGCATGTCGACGAGGCCGGGGGCCAGGCACTTGCCACGGCAATCGACCACCCGGGAGTCCTTGGGCAAGCCGCGCCCGCGCTTCTTGGCCACGCGCTCCTTGGCCAGATGCGGGCCGAAATCGGCGATGGCCTCGCCGTCGATGAGGACGCCGCCCATGGCGTCAAGCCGGCTCGCCGGATCCAGGAGTCGGGCGTTGACATAGGCAGTGCGGCCAGCGCTCTTTTCCTTGCGCGGCGACATCAGCGGCGTGACCTCTTTTTCTTGGGCTTGTTCTTCGCCGGGGCGGCGGCCTTCGGCGCCGGCATGCGGCCGCGGTCCAAATTGTCGGTGAGGAGCTCGAGCACCGCCATGCGCACGGCGACGCCCATTTCCACCTGTTCGCGGATGACGCTGCGGCCGACATCGTCGGCGACTTCGGTGTCGATCTCGACGCCGCGGTTCATCGGCCCCGGGTGCATGATCAGTGCGTCCGGCTTGGCGTTGGCCAGCTTCGCGTAGTCGAGGCCGAAGAAGTGGAAGTATTCGCGGATCGACGGCAGGAAGTTACCGGTCATGCGCTCCTGCTGCAGGCGCAGCATCATCACGATGTCGCAGTCCTTGATGCCGGCCGCCATGTCGTGGAACACCTCGACGCCCATGCGCTCGACCTCGAACGGGATCAGAGTCTTCGGCGCGATCAGCCGCACCCGCGCCCCCATGGTGTTGAGGAGATGGATGTTAGAGCGCGCGACCCGGCTGTGCAGGATGTCGCCGCAGATGGCGACCAAGAGCCCGCTCAGCCTGCCCAGCCGGCGGCGGATGGTGAGCGCGTCGAGCAACGCCTGGGTCGGGTGCTCGTGGCTACCGTCGCCGCCATTGATGACCGCGCAGTTGACCTTTTCTGACAGCAGTTGCACGGCGCCCGAGTCGGGGTGGCGCACCACCAGGACGTCCGGGTGCATGGCGTTCAGCGTCATCGCGGTGTCGATCAGGGTCTCGCCCTTCTTCACCGAGCTGGTGGCGACCGCCATGTTGATCAAATCGCTGCCGAGGCGCTTGGCGGCCAGCTCGAACGACGTGCGGGTGCGCGTCGATTCCTCGAAGAACAAGTTGATGACGGTGCGGCCGTGGAGGATGCGGGTGGTCTTGTCGGCGCGGCGGTTCTGCTCGACGTAGCTTTCGGAACGGTCCAGTAAAATCGAGATTTCTTCCGGCGAGAGACCTTCAATGCCGAGCAGGTGACGATGTGGAAAATGGACGTTGTCCATGCCGCCTTGGGTCATCGGCGCGTACCACCTCGCGGTTTCGCGGCCGCACTATATGGATTGAGGCGCACGCGCGCAAGCGCTGCACCCCCGGGCGG
Organism: Rhodospirillales bacterium; assembly: GCA_016187325.1. Classification (GTDB taxonomy): domain Bacteria; phylum Pseudomonadota; class Alphaproteobacteria; order Rhodospirillales; family Casp-alpha2; genus JACPJY01. Next base: position 4,846 of record JACPJY010000080.1, read on the forward strand.
CTGTGGTGCCGGGGCCTTAGATGGGCTATTTTGCCCGGGCCGCCAACCCCCGTGAGAGAGGGATCGCCACCGGCCGATGGAGGAATACCGCGCCACCCACGGACGCCTGGCCCGGGTGTTCGAGCGTCAGATCGTGTTCGTCGTCGGGGCGACCCGCTGGGGCACCGCCTGGGTGCAGCAATGCCTGGACGCGCACCCGGAGATTTGCTGCAAGGGCGAGGCGCACTTCACCGATTCGCTGTTCCCGCTGCTCGCCAAGGCGTTCGACGACTACAACGCCGGCGCCGAGTCGGTCGGCAACCGGCTGGTGAAATCGGGGCTGCCCGGCAACGCCGCTGGCATCATGGTCGAGGACGCGGACTACCTGATGGCAAGCGCCGTCGGTGTCATGTTCAACCGCTGGCTCAAGGGCTCCGGCGACGGGGTCAAGGTGATCGCCGAGAAGACACCCGAGCATGTCCTCAATCTGAAACTGCTGGACCGCGTGCTGCCGGGCTTGAAGGTGGTGCACGTCTACCGCGACGGCCGCGACGAGGCGGTGTCCGCGTGGGACTTCAACAACGATCTCAGCCGCGGCGAATTTCGCCGCCAATATCCCTCCTTCGGCGACTTCGCTCGCGCTTTTTCCGACAACTGGCGGCGCGCCGTCGACGCCGCCCGCGACTTCGACCGCCGCCGCAAGGGGCAATGCTTCCATCTGAAGGCCGAGGCGCTCGCCGATACGGCGGCACCGGCACTGTGGCCGCTGTTCGGGTTCCTCGGCGTCGATGCGGCCGAAGCCGTCGTCGAAGCAGCCGCCGAGCGGGCGTGGGAGGCGGCGCCGCTCGACGTGGATGCCGGCATCTGGAGGAAGAAGTTCGACGCCGAGACGGCAAAGGCGTTCGGCCGCGACTGCGGCGAGCTCCTGAAACTGCTCGGCTACGAGGCGGAGGCGAAGCCGTGATCAAGGCCTCGGTCGTCTACATCGGCGCCGCGCTGGCCGAGATCGGCGGCTGCTTCGCGTTCTGGGCGTGGCTGCGACTCGGCAAAAGCGCGCTGTGGGCAATTCCCGGCATCGCGGCGCTGACTCGGCAAGAGCACGCTGTGGGCGATTCCCGGTATCGCGGCGCTGGCGGTGTTCGCGTATCTGTTGACCCGCGTCGAGGCGCTGTACGCGGGCCGCGCATTTGCCGCCTACGGCGGCGTCTACATCACTGCCTCGCTCGCCTGGCTGTGGGCGGTCGAGGGCGCGCGGCCCGACCGCTGGGACTTGATCGGCGCCGTCATCTGCGTGGCCGGCGCCGCCGTCATCCTGTTCGGCCCGCGCGCCGCCTAGGGGCCGCCGACCATCGCCACCAGTGGCAGGGTGACCGCCGCGACAACGGTGGTGGCGGCGACGACGCCCGCCATCAGCCGCGAATCGCCGCCCATCTGGGTGGATACCACGTAGGCGGTCGCCGACACCGGCATCGCCGCGAACAGTACCGCCGCCGAGCGCGTCACGCCGTCGACCCCGAACACCCAGCAGAGGACAACGACCGCCGCCGGCATTACGACCAGCTTGAGCAGCGCCGTACCGGCGACGACGGTGCGGGCGTCGCGGGCGGCGGCGAGGTCGAGACCGGCACCGACCGCCATCAGGCCCATCGGCAGGGCAGCGCGGCCGACGATCTCCAGAATCGGGCCGACCACCGGCGGCACACCGATGCCGAGCAGATTGAGCGCTGCGCCGACCAGGCAGGCGACGATGATCGGATTCTTCAGCGCCGGCACCACCGCCTCGCCCCAGCCGGGCGCCGTCGCGGTCGTTGCCGCCGGCCGCGCCCAGCGCAGGTGCGCGACGATGCCGAGGAAATTCACCAGCGGGATGACGGCGACGATGGCGACGGCGGCCAGCGGCAGTCCGGCCTTGCCGTAGAGCGCCACCAGCACCGCGATGGCGACGTAAGTGTTTGGGCGGATGGCGCCTTGCAGCACCGAGGCGAACTGGGCGCCGTCGAGGCCGCGGCCGGCCAGCTGGGGCCTGAGCCAAACCAGCACGCCGGCGACGAACAGAGTCGCCGCGGCCAGCGCGGCGGCCATCGGCAGCATGGCGAGGCCCTTGACGTCGGCGCCGCCGATGTTGACCACCAGCAGCGCCGGGAACAGGAAATAGAAAGTCAGCCGCTCGGCGCCTTCCCAGAAGGCGGCGCCGAACACGGCGCGCGCCTTCAGGAGATACCCGAGCGCGATCAGCGCGAACACCGGCGCCAGGCTGGAAAGCGCGCTCGCCATCTACAGCGCGCCGAGCGCTCCCTGCAGGATGTAGG
>JACPJY010000079.1 GCA_016187325.1 Rhodospirillales bacterium
GCGAACTGTTGCTCGTCGGCGAAGTTGAGGGAGAATTTCAGGCTGTTGAGGCCGGCTTCCATGCACGCCTCGACCTTTTCGGGAACGGCGAGCGAGCCGTTGGTGGTCAGGAACACGTACGGGAAACCCTCGTCCTTGGCCGCCTGGATGGCTTCCGGCAGCCACGGCAGCAGGAAGCTCTCGCCGAGGTAGAACATGCCGACCTCCTCGACCCCGGCCGCGCGCAGGTCCTTCAACAGCTTCAGGTAGAAGCCGCGGTCCATGTCCTGCTTGTCGCGCAGCTTCAGGGCCGTGGCGCAGAACGAGCACTTGAAATTGCAGCGCGCCGTGAGCTCGATCTTGACGCTCCGCGGGCATGGCGGCGCCGGCACCCGGCGTTCATCGGCGATGCCGGTGATGGCGTCGACGCGTTCGGTGATCTTGCCAATGGCCATGCCCTCAAACTCCCTTATGCGGTTGCCGCGCGGCTCGGCGGCCGCGTCTGCGATGCTCGGATGCCGGCGGCGCCGGCTCGGTAGCGGGCATTTTGAACCATTACAAAGCCGCCGCCTTGACCTATATCAAGCAGTCCATTGCCCGGAACGCCGCGGATTTCCGCGGCTTTTCGGCCTATGGACGGGGGCGATCAGCTGAGCCGCGTCTTCACCAGCGCGCTCGCCTTGCCGAAGTCCATCTTGCCGGCGTACTGCTGCTTCAAGGCGGCCATCGCCTTGCCCATGTCCTTGAGGCTGGTGGCGCCGACCCCGGCGATGACGGCGTCGATGGCGTCGGCGATCTCGGCGTCGCCCATCTGCTGGGGCAGGAAGCTTTCGATGACGGCGATCTCGCCGGCCTCCTGCTGGGCCAGATCCATGCGCCCGCCCTTCTCGTAGGCGGCGATCGATTCGCGGCGCTGCTTGATCATCGATTGCAGCAGGCCCAGCAGATCGCTTTCCGGGATGCCGTCCTTGTTGCCCTTGCCGCGGGCGGCGATGTCGCGGTCCTTGAGGGCGGCGAGGATCAGCCGCAGCGTCGACACCGAAAGCTCGTCCTTGGCCTTCATCGCGGCTTTCAAGGCGTCGTTGAGACGCGTGCGGAGCATGGTCGAATCACCACGGGTGTTGCGGGGAAACCGTGAACCTAACCAAAATCGTCCGAAAAGGCAACCCCGCCGACCAAAATAACCTGTTGATAATCAAAGTATTTTTATGGCCCCGGGACTTGACCCGGAAGGCGGCTTTGCTTATGTAGGGCCACCTTTTTCACCGCCCGCCCCCGAGGCGTCACCGATGACGGACGTAGAAGCCCCCGCCGTACCCGCCGGCACCGCCGACCGGGGGGCGGCATTTTCGGCTGCCGCCGACGCGGCCCTGGTGCTGGCCTCGGGCGAGGTGTTCTGGGGCCGCGGCGCCGGCGCCGCCGGCAAGGCGGTCGGCGAGGTGTGCTTCAACACCTCGATCACCGGCTACCAGGAGATCATCACCGACCCCAGCTACGCCGGCCAGATCATCACCTTCACCTTCCCCCACATCGGCAACGTCGGCGCCAACCCGGAAGACCTCGAATCGACGACGCCAGCGGTGCGCGGTTGCGTCATGCGCACCGACATCAGCGAGCCCGCCAACTGGCGCGCCGCGCAGCACCTGGACGCTTGGCTGAAGGCGATGCGGCTGCCGGCGGTGACCGGCGTCGACACCCGGCGGCTGACGCGGCTGATCCGCGACAAGGGGGCGCCGACCGGCTGCATCGTCTTTCAGCCGAAAGGACGAATCGACGTCGAGGCGCTGAGGGCCGAGGCGCGGGCGTGGCCGGGGCTCGAAGGCATGGACCTGGCCAAGGACGTCACCTGCCGCCAGACCTATACGTGGGAGCAGACCGAATGGGCCTTGGGCAAAGGCTACGGCCGGCAGACCAAGCCCCGCTTCCACGTGGTCGCCGTCGACTACGGCGCCAAGCGCAATATCTTGCGCTGCCTGGCCTCGGCCGGCTGCCGGGTGACGGTGGTGCCGGCCACCGCGACCGCCGACGATATCCTGCGCCACGCCCCGGACGGGGTTTTTTTGTCGAACGGCCCCGGCGACCCGGCGGCGACGGGAACCTACGCGGTGCCGGCGATCAAGGGCGTGCTCGACGCCGGCCTGCCGCTGTTCGGCATCTGCCTCGGCCACCAGATGCTGGCCTTGGCCCTCGGCTGCACCACCTCGAAGATGCTGAGAGGCCACCGCGGCGCCAACCAGCCGGTGAAGGATCTGGAAACCGGCAAGGTCGAGATCACGTCGCAGAACCACGGCTTCGTGGTCGACCGGGAAAGCATGCCGAAGGGCGTGATCGAGACCCACCGGTCGCTGTTCGACGGCTCGGTCGAGGGGCTGCGCGCCGACGGCCGGCCGGTGTTCTCGGTGCAGTACCACCCGGAGGCCTCGCCCGGCCCCCAGGACGCGCATTACCTGTTCGACCGCTTCGTCAAGCTGATGGCGGAACGGAAAGGGTGATTTGAACCACAGAGATCACAGAGAACACAGAGAAACGTTTACAGGAATTTTGTATTGGCCGAGGAACGGGATCCGTCATTTGAAAGGCCTGCCACCCTCCCCCCTTGCGGGGGAGGGATGGGGTGGGGGGTCGCGACGGAGCGTGGCGCGTATCGCTTCGACCACGCCGTCGCGGTTTCTGAGGACATCGTGGTTCCAGAAACGCAGCACCCGGTAACCCTGCGCTTCGAGCCACGTCGTCCTGGCAAGATCGGCCGCCGCGTCGTCGGCGTGCTGACCGCCGTCCACTTCGACGACGAGGCGCGCGTCGAAACAAAGAAAGTCAACGACGTAAGGACCAAGCGGCGCTTGTCGTCGGAAACGA
>JACPJY010000086.1 GCA_016187325.1 Rhodospirillales bacterium
AGACGGATGCCGTGAAGCCGGGTTTCACCCCGATCTTGCCGATCGCGGCGGCGCTGTTGATGGCGTCGGTTGGCCAGGCGAATGCCGCGGAAGCGACCAAGGGAAGCGCCAAGGCGGAACTTTGCGCGCCCTGCCACGGGGCGGCCGGGATCAGCCATTTTGTCGAAGTTCCGCATCTCGCCGGCCCACAACGGGACTACCTGATCACCGAGATGGAGGCATTTCGCCGCGCTACCGACATGAAAATGCCGACCCGCCATTGGAACAGGCGCCGCGAACCGATCATGGATCATCAGACGACGGGACTGGCCGGCGCCGACATCGACAATCTCGCTGCGTACTTCACCGCGCAGGCTTGCGCCCTGCCCAAGACCATGGGCGATCCGACGCTGCCGACCCTGGCGCGTCGTTGTGTCTCGTGTCACGGCGACGAAGGCAAGAGCACCATCGCGACGGTGCCGCACTTGGCCGGCCAGCAGCGACGGTATCTGGAAAATCAGTTGCGCGCCTTCCGCGATTACAGCGGCAAAGACGGCGCCGAGCGTCGTACCCGGATCGATCCGATCATGGGCCACCAGTCGATGATTCTCGGAGATGCCGACATTGCAGCGATCGCCGCCTATTTCTCCGGCCGCCGCTGCCGCTGAGCCGGCGGGCCGAAGGGGGTCTTCCGCGGATTCGACGTCCGCAGCCGGGTGGTTGCGGCGCCGGACGCCAAAGTCCATATTTGACGGGAGACCGCATCCTTTCCAGGAGACAAGCCATGAGCGCCGGAAAAACCTTGCTTCACGTGATCGCCCTGGCGATGACGGCACTGGCGATCATGGCTGGTGGCGCCAGTGCCGGCGACGTCGAAAAAGGCAAGGCCAAGGCGGTGTTGTGCGTCGCCTGCCACGGCGCCACCGACATCGGCGCGCATCCGGAGATTCCCAATCTGGCGGGCCAGCACGCGGCCTACTTGGTCGCCCAGATCAAGGCCTTCCGGCGCACCGAACTCGGCCAGGTCAAGCCCGGGGAGCCGGCGGTCCGCTACGACCCGGTGATGGGGCACCAGGCGGCGGGCATGACCGACGCCGACGCCGACGCCGACGACCTCGCCGCCTACTATTCGTCGCGTCCGTGCGCACCGGAAAAAATCGCCAAGGGCGAGCCGGCCGTGGCGATGGACAACCAATGCGCCGGATGTCATGGCGCCTTCGGCCGCAGCGCCAATCCGCTGGTGCCCCGACTCGCCGGCCAGCGCGAAACTTATCTCGAGAACCAGCTCAAGGCGTTCCGCGGTATCGGCAGAGACAAGCCGGCCGGCGTCGCGCACCGTCTGCGCGTGCATCCGGTGATGGGCCCGCGAGGCATCATGCTCAACGACCAGGACATCGCCGAGCTGGCCAGTTATTTCTCCGGCCTCAGTTGCCGGTGATTGGCGCGGAACGGCTTCATAGGGACTAGGCGACGGCGCCATCTCCGGCCGACGGCCGCGGGCCCGCCGCCGGCACGCGGCAGGTGATGGTCGTGCCGCGGCGGGGTGGAGATTTGACTTCGACCGTGCCGCCATGCAGCGCGATGAAGCTCTTGACCAGGCTGAGCCCCAGACCGGCGCCGCTCTTTTCACCGCCAAGGGCCGCGTCAGCGGCCTCGCCGCGCTCGAACGGCCGAAACACCCGCTCGCGGTCGGCCTGCGGGATGCCGATGCCGGTGTCGGCGACGGTGATCGCCAACTCATCGCCATCGCGACGCGCCTCCAGGCGCACGTTGCCGCGCGCCGGCGTGAAAGTGACGGCGTTGACCAGCAGGTTGAACACCACCTGCTTCAGGCGCTTCTCGTCGGCGGTGATCCAGCCGATTTCGGGCGGGCAGTCGAACGCCAGGTTAAGATCCTTCTTCCGCGCCCGCTCCTTCACCAGGTTGAGCGCCGATACCAACATCGCGTGCACGTCGATGGTGTCACGATCGAGCTCCAGCCGCCCGGCCTCGATGGTGGCCAAATCGAGGATGTCGCCGACCACCGCCATCAGCCCGCGGCCGGTGTCGAGGATGCCGGTGGCGTACTCGGCCTGACGGGTCGTGAGCTTGCCGAAGTATTCCTGCCTGAGCATGTCGGCGAAGCCGATGATGGTGTTCAAGGGCGTGCGTACCTCGTAGGCGACGTGGGCGATGAATTCGGACTTCAGCCGATCGGCCTCGGTCAGGGCCTCGGCACGGCTTCTCAATGCCTGCTCGACGCGGGTGCTGTCGGTGACATCGAGGTAGCTCAGCAGCATGGCGCCGTCGGGCAGCGGCACATTGGCGTAATCGACCACCGTGCCACCGGTGAGCTGGATACGGCCGGTGGCGGCGGCGCGGCTCATTAGGCGGCCGACCACCTTGTCCTTGTGGACGCCCCAGCTGAGCTCGTCCCAACCGCCCTCGACCGCGACCAACTTGCGAGTGTGGTCGACAAAATTGACGACATGAAAGTCGGAGCCAAGATCCTTTTGGTCGAGCCGCCAGATCGCCGCGAACACCGGGTTGGAAAGCTTCAGCCGCCCGTCGCTGCCGAACACCGCGACGCCTTCGTGCAAATTGTCCAGGGTCGCCCGTTGTACTTGGTCGAGCGATTTCACCGAGCGTTCCAGGTCGAGGCGGTCGGAGACGTCGTCGTAGACGAACACCAATCCGCCCTTGCCCTGGCGGCCGATGCGGCTCCTCAGTGTGCGGCCATCGGGCAGGTGTAGCAGTTCCTCGACCGGCTCGCCCAGGGTCTCGAACCGCTCGAGCTGGCGCATCTTGAACTGGCGGAAGTCGGCAACCTCCGGCAGGCTGCGGCGCTCGCGCAGGCGTTCGAGGACTTCACCGAGCCCGGGCTTCGACGTCAGCCACTCGCCGTCGAGGTCCCACAGGCGGGTGTAGGCGGCGTTGAAGAACTGCAGCTCGGCGCCGGCGTCGAAAATGGCAACCGCCGAATCGACGGTTTCCAGCACCTGGTCGCGGGAATGGGTCAGCCGCTCGGCGCGATCGGCGATCTCCTCGGATTCGGAACGATCGACGGCGAAGCCGATGGTGCCGCCGGTCGCCTTGTCGCCACCGCCGCCGAGGGTGCCGAGCGGGGTTTCGGTGTATTCCCCAACTCGGCGTCGCCTTCGGCGACGTCGCGGGCGGCGCGGTTGACGAACGCCAGCGACAGGTTCGAATCACGGAGCCACACCGGCAGTGGCATGGCGTCCAGAAGCGCCGTGAGGTGGCGGTCCTCGAGTCCCGACGCGTTGACCGAAGCGACGTGCCGCCCCGTCCCGGCGCCGGTGCCGGTGAGGTCGCGCATCCACACCATGTCGGCGAGCATATCGCCGACCTCGGTCTCGGCGCGCGCGCCGATCGCCTGGATGCGGCGGCGGCCGGAGTTGAGCAGCAGGTCGAATGGCGTGCCGTTGGCGCGCAGACGCGACACACCGTGCTCGAGCGCCTTCAGGGATTCGCCCTCGAAGCGGGCGCGGATGTCATCATAGCGGGAATGGATGCCGGCCTGCAGGTCCAACAGCACCGCCAGCCGCCGCGAGCAGGTGAAGCCGCCGTTGGCGCCGTCCCACAGGAACAGGCCGTCCGGAGCCGCCGCCAGCATCTCGCGCGCTTTGACCGCCACTGCCTCCAGCCGGCGGCGCTCAAGCTCGACTTCGCGCAGCCGCTGGCGCTCGCGCAGCACCGCCACGAACGACAGCAGCGCCACGATGACGGCGCCGGCGAGGAAGGCTTGGAACGGATCGGTCCCGGCGAACACCGCCAAAGATTAGTCGCAGGCTCCCCCGGCCACAAGAGGCGGGGAGTGGAAGGGGGAGTCCTAATAGCGGTAGTAATCAGGCTTGAACGGCCCCTGCGGGTCGACGCCGATGTAATCGGCCTGCGCTTGGGTGAGACGCGTCAGCTTGACGCCCAGCTTCTTGAGGTGCAGCTGCGCCACCTTCTCGTCGAGAGGCTTCGGTAGCACGTAGACCTTCTTCTCGTAGGCTTCAGGCTTCTGCCACAGGTCCATCTGCGCCAGCACCTGGTTGGTGAACGACGCGCTCATCACGAAGCTGGGATGGCCGGTGGCGCAGCCGAGGTTCACCAGCCGGCCTTCGGCCAACAGGATGATGCGCTTGCCGTCCGGCAGCTGGATTTCGTCGACCTGCGGCTTGATGTTGGTCCACTTGAAATTGCGCAGGCCCTCGACCTGGATCTCGTTGTCGAAGTGGCCGATATTGCAGACGATGGCGCGGTCCTGCATGGCGCGTACGTGGTCGACGGTGATGATGTCAATGTTGCCGGTGGCGGTAACGAAAATGTCGCCTTGCGGCGCCGCATCCTCCATGGTCACCACCTCGTAGCCCTCCATGGCGGCCTGCAGGGCGCAGATCGGGTCGGCCTCGGTGACCAGCACCCGGCAGCCGGCGCTGCTCAGGCTCTCGGCCGAACCCTTGCCGACGTCGCCGTACCCAGCGACCACGGCGATCTTGCCGGCCAGCATCACGTCGGTGGCGCGTCTGATTCCATCGACCAGGCTTTCGCGGCAGCCGTACTTGTTGTCGAACTTCGACTTGGTGACGGAGTCGTTGACGTTGATGGCGGGGAACAACAGCGTGCCCTTCTTCTCCATCTCATA
>JACPJY010000087.1 GCA_016187325.1 Rhodospirillales bacterium
CGTGCGGGTGGGCTGCCGTCGGGTAATGGCTGGGGACGCAACCATGACCGAGAAATTCTCGCTGCTGCCGGCGCCTAATTGCGCCCGAGGAGCCAATTATTGGCACTCGAAAGGCGTCCCTTCCTTGACAGATGTTAAGTGCAATTCCAAAGGCTTGGAGGACTTAACCGTTGTCAAGGAAGGGCTATGTGCGATCGCGATATGGTGGGCCATGAAATCTCGCGATCCGCAGGTCAATCAGAAGGGGATACCGACATGAAAAGAATCATCGCCAGCGCGCTTCTGCCGGTCGCGCTGTTGTTGGGCGCTGACGCTGCCTTCGCCGATCAGCCGCGGCCGGGGGTCCTCAAGAAGCACGAGACCACGCCCGGCAAGAAATACGAGCCGAGCCACGACGTACTGAAGGAGCAGAAAATGACCGAGCCCGGCGTCATGCCGGGCGTCCCGGCGCTTTCGGCCGAAGAGTTCGAGCGCGGCAAGCAAATCTACTTCCAGCGCTGCGCCGGCTGCCACGGCGTGCTGCGCAAAGGCGCCACCGGCAAGCCGCTGACCACCAACGTCACCAAGGAGTTCGGTTACGAGTATCTCCGTGACTTCATCACCTACGGCTCGCCCGCCGGGATGCCCAACTGGGGTACATCCGGCGACCTCACCAATGCCGACATCGAGGTGATGGCGAAGTACCTGCTGAACGAACCGCCGCAACCGCCCGAGTTCGGGATGAAGGAGATCAAGGCGACGTGGAAGGTCATCGTGCCGGTTGACAAGCGGCCGAAAAAGCAAATGAACAAGCTCGATCTCGACAACCTGTTTTCGGTGACACTCCGTGATTCGGGCGAAATCGCGCTGATCGACGGCGCATCCAAGAAGATCGTCGAGGTGATCAAGACTGGTTACGCAGTCCACATCTCGCGGCTATCCCATTCCGGACGTTACCTCTACGCCATCGGCCGAGACGCTAAGGTCGATCTGATCGATCTTTGGATGGATCCGCCGACCACGGTTGCCGAAATCAAGGTCGGCGCGGAGGCGCGCTCGGTCGAAACCTCCAAGGCCAAGGGGTGGGGCGACAAGTACGCTATCGCCGGCGCCTATTGGCCGCCCCAGTACGTGATCATGAACGGCGATACGCTCGAGCCGCTGAAGGTAGTCTCCACCCGCGGCATGACCATCGACACCCAGGAGTTCCACCCCGAGCCGCGCGTGGCCTCGATCGTCGCCTCGCACTTCCACCCGGAATTCGTGGTCAACGTCAAGGAGACCGGCCAGATCCTGCTGGTCAACTACGAGGATTTGAAGAACTTCCGGGTCGCCACCATCGACGCCGAGCGATTTCTACATGACGGCGGCTTCGATTCGACAGGGCGCTATTTCCTGGTCGCCGCCAATGCCCGCGACACGGTGGCAGTGGTCGACACCAAGGACCGCAAGTTAGTGAAACTGATCCAAACCGGGAAGACGCCCCATCCTGGCCGCGGCGCCAACTTCGTGCATCCGACGTTCGGGCCGGTGTGGGCAACCAGCCACCTCGGCGACGACAGTATCGCCGTGATCGGCACCGACCCGGAGAAGCACCCGGCCAACGCCTGGAAGGTAGTGCAAACGCTCACCGGACAGGGCGGCGGCTCGCTGTTCATCAAGACCCACCCCAAGTCGAAGCACATCTACGTCGACACGCCGCTCAACCCGGAGGCCGAGCTGGCCTCTTCGGTGGCGGTGTTCACGATTGGCGACCTCAAGCAAAAGGAGCCCAAGTACAAGGTGCTGCCGATCGGCCAGTGGTCGGGAATCGCCGAAGGCGTGAAACGGGTCGTGCAAGGTGAGTTCAACAAGGCCGGCGATGAAATCTGGTTCTCGGTGTGGAACGCCAAGGACCAGGAATCGGCCATCGTCGTCGTCGACGACAAGACGCTGACCAAGAAAACCGTGATCCGCGACAAGCGGCTGATCACCCCGACCGGAAAGTTCAACGTCTACAACACTCGGTCCGACGTCTACTGAGCCCGAGTCGGATCGGTTCCGGAACTGAGGCCGGCGGGGCGCCGCAATACGACGTCCCGCCGGTTCGGCGACCGGACCGGAAATTGGAATTGAAAAAGGTCTAAACGACGATGTCCTGCCGGCGCTCAATCCAAGCACTCATCGTCGCCGCCGTGGCGATCGCTCTGGCGCCGCCCGTCGCCGCCGACGGTTCGGCGTCTGAGCGCGAGAGGGGGCTGCTGGAGCTCCTGCGCCAGGACTGCGGCTCGTGCCACGGCATGACCATGAGGGGCGGGCTCGGGCCGGCGTTGCTGCCGGCGACTCTCGACGATATTCCGGATGAGGTGCTGGTGCAGATCATCCTCGACGGTGTGCCGGAGACGCCGATGCCGCCGTGGCGGCCGTTGCTGAAGGCGCACGAGGCGGCGTGGATGGTGAAGCAGCTGAAGGACGGCCTCAAATGACCGTTGGGCGGCTCAAGTTCCTAATCATGCTGGCGCTCGTCGCTGCCGCCGCGACGGCGACGCCGGCGTTGACCAAGGCCGTCGACGGTCCGCGCGGCACTGGCGATCTCGGCATCATCGTCGAGCGCGCCGCCGGCCGGGTGCAGATCGTCGAGACTACCGGGCGCACACTCCTCGCCAGGGTCGAGGGACTCGGCGATCTCAGTCATGCCTCGGCGGTGTTCTCGCGCGATGGGCGCTACGCCTTCGTGTTCGGGCGCGACGGCGGCCTCAGCAAGGTCGATCTGCTGACCGGGACGCTGACGGCTCGGGTCATCCAGGCCGGCAACAGCATCGGCGGCGCCATCTCCCAGGATGGTGCGCTGGTCGCGGTATCCAACTATGTGCCCGGCGGGGTCAAGGTATTCTCGACCCGCACGCTGGAGCCGATTGCCGACATCCCGGCGAGCTACGGACCGGACGGCAAACTGTCCAAGGTAGTCGGCTTAGTCGACGCGCCGGGGCAGAGCTTCGTGTTCACCCTCTACGATGCGGGCGAAATCTGGATCGCCGACATGAAGGATCCGAAGACGCCGAAGATCAGAAAGTTCAAGAACGTCGGCAAGCTGCCCTACGACGCGTTGGTGACCGGCGACGGGCGCTACTACGTCGCCGGCCTGTTCGGTGAGGACGGCCTGGCGATGCTCGACCTGTGGCGCCCTGAGGACGGCGTGAAGCGCATCCTGGCGGGCTACGGGCGAGGCGAGAAGCCGCTGCCCGTCTATAAGATGCCGCATCTGGAAGGCTGGGCGCGCGCCGGCGAGTTGCTATTCCTGCCGGCGGTCGGCCGCCACGAGGTGCTGGTCGTCGATCCGCGCACCTGGACCGAGGTCGGCCGCATCGCTGTGCACGGCCAGCCGGTGTTCGCCGTCGCCCGTCCCGACGGCCGGCAGGTGTGGGTCAACTTCGCCCATCCCCTGAACGACATCGTGCAGGTCATCGACGTGCCAACGCTGAAGGTCATCCACGAATTCAAGCCCGGCAAGGCAGTGCTGCACCTAGAGTTCACGCCGCGCGGCGAGCAGGTGTGGATCTCGGTACGCGATGCCGACCGGGTCGACGTTTACGACACCCGCACCTTCGCGCCCCTTGTCTCGCTCGACGTGGAAAAGCCGAGCGGCATCTTCCTCGCTGCGCGGGCGCACCGGATCGGACTGTGAGCCATGAGAGTTACCGCTGCCGATAAAAGACTGCTCAACGACTTCCAGCGGGATTTCCCGTTGGAGCCTCGCCCGTTCGTGCGCATTGCCGAAACCCTCGGCGTGGCCGAGGACGAGGTGCTAACGCGTTTCGCCGATCTTCGTGACCGGGGCATGGTGTCGCGCGTTGGCGCGGTGATCCAGCCCAACACCATCGGCACTAGCACGTTGGCGGCGATGGCGGTGCCGCCCGAGCGGCTCGACGAGGTCGCCACCGTCGTCAACGCCGAGGCCGCGGTCAACCATAACTACGAGCGCGAGCACGAGATCAATCTGTGGTTCGTGGTCACCGCCGCCGACGCGATCGGGCTCCAAGAGGTGCTGAAGCGGATCGAGCGCAGAACCGGGCTGCCGGTACTCGACCTGCCGCTGGAGGAGGCTTTCCACATCGACTTAGGGTTCCAGTTGACATGATTCCCGATCGCATCGACAAGCTTCTGCTCCGCGCCATCGCCGACGGGCTGCCCCTGGTATCGAGACCCTATGCGGCAGTCGCGGCGCGCGTCGGCCTTGGCGAGGACGAAGTGATCAGCCGCCTGCGCCGACTGGTCGAAGGCGGTATCATCAAGCGGCTCGGCGTCATCGTCCGCCACCACGAACTGGGCTACCGCGCCAATGCCATGGTAGTGTGGGACGTGCCTGACGGAGAAGTCACCGAGGTTGGCCGCCGCGTCGCCGCCTATCCATTCGTGACCTTGTGTTACCGCAGGACCCGGCGGCCACCGGATTGGCGCTTCAACTTCTATTGCATGATCCACGGCAAGGACCGCGCCGTCGTACTGCGCCAGATCGCGGTGCTCAATTGGCAGGCCGGGCTGGCGCGCTATCCACAGGCGGTACTGTTCAGCCGCCGGCGCTTCAAGCAACGCGGCGCCTGCTTCGACGCGGCACCGGCGCGGGAGGTCGCGTGATGGACGCTACCGACCGACTGATCGTCAACGAATTGCAAGGCGGCTTCCCGGTTGCCGACCGGCCGTTTGCCGAGGCTGCGACGCTGCTCGGCATCGATGAGGACGACCTGATCGAACGCGTGAAGCGGCTTTGCGACCACGGCACCCTCAGCCGCTTCGGCCCGCTCTACAACGCCGAGCGTTTAGGCGGCGCGGTGACGCTCGCTGCCCTGAAGGTGCCGGCGGCCGATTTCCAGCGCATTGCTGCGGCCGTCAACGCTCACCCGGAGGTTGCCCACAACTACGCTCGCGAGGACGACCTCAATATGTGGTTCGTGATCGCCACCGAGACGCCCGAACGCATCGCCGAGGTGATCGCCGATATCGAAGCCGAAACCGGGCTTCGCATTTACGACATGCCGAAGATCGAGGAATTCTACGTCGGTTTGAGGTTCCAGCTATGAGCACCAACGCCGCCACTTACGTTCCCGACGACGCCGACCGCCGGCTGATCAAGGCGACGCAGGTGGGGCTGCCGCTATGCCGTCAGCCCTACCATGCGCTGGCGGAAGCGCTGGGACTCGAGCCCCCCGACGTGCAGGCACGGCTCCGCCGCATGCTCGCCAATGGCGTCATCCGCCGGATCGGCGCCGTGCCCAACCATTACGCCCTCGGCTTCCGCGCCAACGGCATGTCGGTGTGGGACGTGCCTGACGATGCCGTCGCTGACGTCGGGTCGCGGATCGGCGCCCTCGACTTTGTCAGCCACGGCTACTGCCGCCCACGCCATCCACCGGAGTGGCCGTACAACCTCTACGCCATGGTGCACGGCCGCGACCGCGGCGAGGTCGAGAAAAAGATCGAGACGATCGCCCGCCTGCTCGGCCCGCGCGACCGCGGACACAAGGTCCTCTACAGCACGCACATCCTCAAGAAGACAGGGCTCAGGCTGGTCGATTAGGAGAGACGGCAATGTTCAGGGTTTCGCAGTTCATGAAGGAGGTCGCGCAGCCGACGCAACTCGCGCCGAAGCGGCCACCGTCAGGCCCGGTGGTGATCTGGAACCTAATCCGCCGCTGCAACCTCAACTGCAAGCATTGCTATTCCATCTCCGCCGACCGGGACTTCCCCGGTGAGATGACGACCCAGGAGGTGTACGCGGTGATGGACGACTTGAAGCATTTCGGCGTGCCGGTGCTGATCCTTTCCGGCGGCGAGCCGCTGTTGCGCTCGGACATCTTCAGGATTTCCCGCCGCGCCAAGGAAATGGGGTTCTATGTCGGGCTTTCCACCAACGGCACCCTGATCAACGAGCACATCATCGCCGCCGTCGCCGCCGTCGGCTACGACTATGTCGGCATCAGCCTCGACGGCATCGGCGAAACCCACGATAAGTTCCGCCGCCACGACGGCGCCTACGATCTGTCATTGAACGCGATCCGGCTGTGCCGCCAGCATGGCATCAAGGTCGGCATCCGGTTCACCATGACCATGGACAACGCCCGCGAACTGCCGGAACTGATCCAGCTAGCCGAGGACGAAGGCGTCGACAAGTTCTACCTGTCGCACCTCAACTACGCCGGACGCGGCAACACCAATCGCACCAACGACGCCCAGCACGCCACCACGCGGTGGGCGATGAACCTGCTGTTCAACACCTGCTGGGACTACGTGCAGCGGGGCGAGGAGCGGGAGTTCGTCACTGGCAACAACGACGCCGACGGGGTGTTCCTTCTGCATTGGATGAGCCGCCATTTTCCCGAGCGCCTTAGGCACGTCGCCGCCAAGCTGGTGCAGTGGGGCGGCAATGCATCCGGCGTTAGCGTCGCCAACATCGACAACCTTGGCCACGTGCATCCGGACACCATGTGGTGGCATTACGATCTCGGCTGCGTGCGCGACCGGCCGTTTTCGGAGATCTGGACCGACACCTCGGACCCGATTATGGCCGGCCTCAAGCAGCGGCCGCGGCGGCTCAGGGGTCGTTGCGGCGGCTGCATCTATTTCGATATCTGCGGCGGCAACACGCGGGTGCGCGCCATGCAGCTGACCGGCGACGCGTGGGCCGAGGATCCGGGGTGTTACCTGACCGACGCCGAGATCGGCTACGCCGGCGGCGGCGAACGATTGCGCGTCACCGCCCACCGAAAAAGACGTTCCCATGCGGCCGCGGCCCGCTAGCCTTGCCGCGCTGGTCCTCGCGGCGCTGACGGCGGCACCGGCCGCCGCCGGCCCCGACGCTCCGGCGATCTATGCCCAGCGCTGCGCCGAGTGCCACGGCGCGGCGCGCCTAGGCGGCATCGGCCCGGCGCTGCTGCCCGAGAACCTAGGCCGGTTGCGCAAGAAAGATGCCGCCTCGGTGATCGCCAACAGCCGGCCGGCCGTGCAGATGCCGCCGTTCGCCGATGTGCTCTCCAAGGACGAGATCGATGCCCTGGTCGCCCTGATCTACACTCCGCTTCCGGACGTGCCGGATTGGGGCTTGGCCGAGATCGAGAAGAGCCGCGTCGTGCTGGTGCCGGAATCCGAGTTGCCGGCGAAACCGGTGCACGGCGCTGACCCGATGAACCTGTTCACCATCGTCGAGGCCGGCGACCACCACGTCACCATCCTCGACGGCGACCGCTTCGAGCCGATTTGGCGTTTCCCGTCGCGATTCGCGCTGCACGGCGGCGCCAAGTATTCGCCGGACGGCCGCTTCGTCTATCTCGGTTCCCGCGACGGCTGGGTGAGCAAATACGATCTCTGGGGCCTGAAGCCGATGGCCGAGGTGCGCGCCGGCATCAACACCCGCAACATCGCCGTCTCCGGCGACGGCCGCATCGTCATGGTCGCCAATTTCCTTCCGCACACGCTGGTGGCGCTGGACGCCCGCGATCTCCGCCCGTTGAAGGTGATCAGGGTCAACGACGGCAAGGGCAAGTCGTCGCGGGTCAGCGCCGTCTATACCGCCAAGCCGCGCGCCAGTTTTATCGCCGCGCTCAAGGACATCCCCGAGATGTGGGAGATTCCCTACGGGCCTGACCCGAAGCCGGTGGCGGTCGGCTACGTCCACAATTACCAGCCGGGCATGGAGGAGGGCGCCTTCGATCGTGGGCCACTGCCGGTGCGGCGGATCAGGCTCGACGACTTCATGGACGACTTCTTCTTCGATCAGGACTACCGCCACGCCATCGGCGCCGCCCGCACTGCCAGGAACGGTCAAGTGGTCAACATGAACGTCGGCCGCAAGATCGCCAATGTCGATCTTGCCGGCATGCCGCATCTAGGCTCCGGCATCACCTTCGAGTACCAAGACCGACCCGTGCTGGCGACGCCGCATCTGAAGGAAGGCATGGTCAGTGTCATCGACATGCGGACTTGGACGACGATCAAGCGCATTGAGACGATAGGCCCCGGATTCTTCATGCGCAGCCACGAGAACACGCCCTATGCCTGGGTCGACGTGTTCTTCGGTCCCAGCAAGGACGTGCTGCACGTCATCGACAAACGCACGCTTGAGATCGTGCGTACGCTGAAGCCGACGCCGGGCAAGACGGCGGCGCACGTGGAGTTCACCAAGGACGGTCGCTTCGCCCTGGTCAGCATCTGGGAGATGGACGGCGCCCTCGTCGTCTACGACGCCGCCACCCTCGAAGAGGTGAAGCGGATCCCGATGAAGAAACCGTCCGGCAAGTACAACGTCCACAACAAGATCACGTTCAGCGCCGGCACCAGCCATTGATGGCCCCCGCCTTTTGCCGGCGGGCCTGTGATATGGCCGATGTGTGATCAAATCCGAGCCGGCGGCTTCGGCAGAAAGGCGTTCCACCGGGGGGTGTGAAGATGTCCGGTGATCGGCGCGTAGGCGGCGGTGTCGGTTGGCAGCGGCGCAAACGTGTTGGTCTCGGTGCCGAGACAGGCGGTGAAGATCTTCATGGCACCCGGACGCCGCCGCAATTACCGCTTCATCTTCGTCAGCTTCTTGATATCGGGCAACGGCCGCGCCGTCGCCGGGTTCTGGGCCAGCACGCGCTCCAGACTGGCCGCCACCTCAAGCACGAAGCGGTCGGCGCCGTTCGGGCCCACCACCTGAATGCCGAACGGCAGACCCTTATGGTCGCGGCCGGCCGGCAGCACGCAGACTGGCGGCGTCGCCATGGTGATGCCGTAGGTGATGGCCAGCCAGCGCATGTAGGTGGGCATCCGCTCGCCGTTGATCTCCTTGACGTAGAGCTGGTCGTGGGGGAACGGCGAGACGCTGGCCGCCGGGCAGATCAGTACGTCAACCTCGTCGAAGAAGGCCAGGAACCGGCGGTAGAGCTTGGTCTGTTCGGCGTGCGCCCAGGCCACGTCGGTAGCGGTGTACTTGAGCGCGCGCTCAGTGTTGTCGATGACGTTGGTGTTGAGCTTGTCGCGGTGCTTCTCCAGACGCTCCTTGTGGGCGGCGATGAAATTGACACCGCGCAGGATCTCGAGCACGTCGTGCACCGGGCCCAATTCGGGGTCACGGTTTTCAGCTGTCGCGAACACGGACGCGAAAGTAGCGATGCGCTCGCGAAATACCTTGCGGATAGCGTTGTCGACCGGCGCCGCCCCTAGGTCCTCAGAGAGCGCCACCCGGAGCGTGCCGAGATCGACGATCCCCGGCGGCTCCAGGAGATCGCCATCCACCAAGCCAGAGAAAGGATCGCGCATGTCGCAGTCGACCTGGGCGGCGAGCAGCAACGCCGCGTCGCCGACCGTGCGGCCCATCGGGCCTTGCACCGAAAGCGGCGTCAGGCCGACGGCGCGGGTCTCGTTAGGCACCGTGCCGGGCGACGGACGGAACCCGACGACGCCGCAGAACGCCGCCGGTGTCCTCAGGCTGCCGCCGAAGTCGGAGCCGGACGCCAACGGCACCATACTGGTGGCCAGCGCCACCGCCGAGCCCCCCGACGAGCCGGCGCAGGTGAGGGCGGGGTCGAACGGGTTGCCGGTGGCACCGAACACCCGGTTGGTGGTCTGGGCGCCGGCGCCGAACTC
>JACPJY010000075.1 GCA_016187325.1 Rhodospirillales bacterium
GCGCTGGCGATAGGCGGCAACGATCGGCGAATTGGTCGGCGGGGCGGCGGGCATCGGCGGCGGCTTTTCCGGCAGCGGGACGGCGAGAATGCCGCGTCGACGGCGGTCTGTCCAGGGGCGGCGGCAACCAGCCGCCGCGGCGTCAGTGCACCAGGATGACCGGCATTTTCGCCGTATCGATAATGTGCTGGGTGACGCCGCCGAACACCAGCTCTCGGCCACGGCTCTGGCCGAACGCCCCAATCAGCAGCACGTCGGCGCCGACGTTGCGGGCGCCTTCGAGCAACGCGTCGCCGACTTGCGTGGCCTTGACGCTCATGGTTTTGGCGGCAGCCTTGATGCCGTGGCGGCGGAGATACTCGAGCGCCGCCCCGACATCCAACCTGGTTTCGGTCGAGACCGGGGCACTGAACACCGTCACCTTGTCGGCGGCCTCGAGGATCGGCAGCGCCGAGCTGAGCGCCTTAGCCACCTCGGTGGCGCCGTTCCAGCCGACCGCCACGTGACGGCCGATGGTCTTGACTGGCGCCGGCGGCGCCATCAGCACCGGCTTGCCGGTCTCCAACAGCGCCGCCTCGAAGGTGTTGATGCCGATGTTGCCGTCGGGCTGCGGCACCACGATCAGGTCGGCGAGCCGGCCGTAGAGCGCGACGGTAGCGCTCTGGCTGCCCATCACGTCGCGCCAAGAGGCCGAAACCCCTTTGCCCGTCGGCTTGTCGATGATCGGCACCTTCTTCGCCTTCAGATACTTCGCGAACAGTTTCCTGACGCGGGCGCCTTCGACCGTCGCCGCCTTGGCGGCTGACGCCGTGAGCTGTCGGCGCACCGAGACCATGGGAAACACCGCGAACGGAACCAAGTCCTCCGGTTTCGGATGGGAATGGAGGACTTCGATGTGAGCCTTGAACCGGCGGGCAACCGCCAACGCGTGGTCGATAACCTTCTCGCCTTTGCCGTCACCGCGCACCGGAACAAGGATCGTCTTGATGGTCATGGGTGGCTCCCGCTCATGGTCTCGCCATAGAAACCCAGGATACACATCAGTCGTAACCCGCGACTTGACCTAGAACAAGCCCTCGATCTGGCCTTGCTTGTTGAGATGGATGCTGTTGGCGGCGGGCACCCGGGGCAGGCCCGGCATGGTCATGATCGCGCCGGTGATGGCGACGATGAACTCGGCGCCGGCCGAGACGCGGAGCTCGCGCACCGGCACCTTGTAGCCCTTGGGCGCGCACTTCAGCTCCGGGTCGTGGGAGAAGCTGTATTGAGTCTTCGCCATGCACACCGGGAAATGACCATAGCCGGTCGCCTGCAGGTCGTCGAACTGCTTCAGGATGGCGCCGTCGCAGGATATGTCGTCGGCCCGGTAGATCTTCTGGGCGATGGTACGGACCTTGTCGATCAGCGGCATGTCGTCGGGATAGAGGAACTTGAGCTTCGCCTTGCCCGAGTCGGCGAGCTTGACCACGTGCTTGGCAAGCGCCTCGATACCGGCGCTGCCGTCGGCCCAGTGCGTGCACAGGAAGGCCTCGGCGCCCTCCTTCTTGGCGGCGGCCTTGATGGCATCGATTTCGGCAACGGTATCGGTGCCGAAGCGGTTGATGGCGACCACCGCCGGCACCCCGAACATTTTCAGGTTGTTGAGGTGCTGCGTGAGATTCTCGGAACCTTTGTTGACGGCGGCGATGTTCTCTTTGCCGAGGTCCTCCTTCTTGATGCCGCCGTGCATCTTCAGCGCCCGCACGGTGGCGACGATGACCACGGCGGAAGGCTTCAGGCCGGCCTTGCGGCACTTGATGTCGAAGAACTTTTCGGCTCCAAGATCGGCGCCGAACCCGGCTTCGGTGACGACATAGTCGCAAAGCTTCAGCGCCGTCTTGGTGGCGATCACCGAGTTGCAGCCATGCGCGATGTTGGCGAACGGGCCGCCGTGGATGAACGCCGGGTTGTTCTCCAGTGTCTGCACCAGGTTGGGCGCGATTGCGTCTTTCAGCAGCACCGACATCGGGCCGGCCGCCTTCAGCGCCGCCGCCTCGACCGGCTTGCGGTCGCGGGTGTAGCCGACGACGATCTTGCCCAGCCGCCCGGTCAGGTCCTCAAGATTCCTCGACAAGCAGAAGATCGCCATGACCTCGGACGCCACCGTGATGTCGAAGCCGTCCTCGCGCGCGAAACCGTTGGCGACACCGCCCAAGGAGCTGACGATCTGGCGCAGCGCGCGGTCGTTCATGTCGACGACGCGGCGCCAGGCGACGCGCCGGGAATCGAGGGCCGGCGCGTTACCCCAGTAGATATGGTTGTCGACCAGCGCGGAAAGCAGGTTGTGGGCAGTGCCGACGGCATGCAAGTCGCCGGTGAAGTGGAGGTTGATGTCCTCCATCGGCACCACCTGGGAATAGCCGCCACCGGCGGCGCCGCCCTTGACCCCGAAGCAGGGCCCAAGCGACGGCTCGCGCAGGCAGAATGCCGCTTTCTTGCCGATGCGGTTGAGGGCGTCGCCGAGGCCGACGGTAGTCGTCGTCTTGCCCTCGCCGGCCGGTGTCGGCGTGATCGCGGTGACCAGGATCAGCTTGCCGTCGGGCTTCTTTTCCAGCGTCTTGATGAAGTCGAACGACACTTTGGCTTTGTAGGGGCCGTAAAGGTTGAGGCTTTTTTCCGGAATGCCCAGTTTGCGGCCGATCTCGGCGATCGGCTTCATCTTGGCTTCGCGGGCAATTTCGATATCGCTCTTAGGCATGGGGGTTTCCCCTCCTCGATGAAAGTCTGTCACTAACGAATGTCCGCCAACCGGCGTCCGCCGCCGGGATGGCGCGAATGTCCATAAACCCTCGGGATCAGGCCTTGGCGCCTCCCAGCATCGCACCTTTCTTGAGGCCGCTCTTGGCGATGAAGTCGGCGGCGGCGATCTTCTTGTCGTCGGTGGGCTTGACACGCATGACGCGGATGCCGCCGCCCTTGGCGGCGACCGTGAACGAATCGCCCGTCACCTCGATCACCTCGCCCGGCTTGCCCTTGGCGCCGGGCGCCTTGGCGCAGTCAAAGATCTTGATCTCCTTGCCGCCGTGCCGCGTCCACGCGCCCGGCTGCGGGTTGGTGCCGCGGATCAGGTTGTAGACCTCGGCCATCGGCTTCAACCAGTCGATCTCGGCGTGCTCGTTCTTGCACCAGCTTTCGTATGTGGCCTTGGTCTCGTCCTGCTTGATGCGCGGCGCCTTGCCAGCCTTCACCAGATCGACGGCCTCGATCACCGCCTTGACGCCAAGCGGGAATATCTTGTCGAAATAAATCGTACCGAGGGTGTCGTCAGGGCTGATATCGACCTCCTTCTGCAACAGGATGTCGCCCTCGTCGAGCCCGTCGTCGGGCCAGAAGATGGTGAGGCCGGTCTTGGTGGCGCCGCCCATGATCGGCCAGTTGATCGAGCTCGGGCCGCGGTGCTTCGGCAGCAGCGACGGATGGAAGCAGATCGAGCCCTTGGTCGGGACGTTGCGGGCTTCCTCAGGCACGAAGATGATCATGTAGGCCATCACCATCAGCTCCGGCTTTAGCGCTCGCATCTGGTCGAGCACCGCCTTGTCCTTGTAGTTCGGCGGCTGAATCAGCTTCAAACCCTTGGCGAGTGCGAACTCCTTGATCGGATCGACCGGCCTGCCTTCCTTGTCCGGCGCGCAATAGACGGCGACCACGTCGTCGCCGCGTTCGAGCATCGCTTCCAGGCACGCCTTGCCGAACGCCTGTTGGCCGTTGACGATGATGCGCATGTTTGCTTCCTCCCTGTCGCGGTTTCCGTTGCAGGCGGCCGGCGGCTAGATGGTGCCGGCTTCCCTGGCCGCCTTGATCTCGCTGTCGCTGTAGCCGACGACGTCCTTCAGGACCTCCTCGGTGTGCTCGCCCAGCAGCGGCGAGCGCTCGACCTCGGTCGGCGAATCCGAAAGCTTGATCGGGTTGCCGACGGTCAGATACTTACCGCGTTGCGGATGATCGACCTCGACCACCGTGCCGGAGGCGCGCAAGCTGGGCTCCGCGGCCAATTCCTCCATGCTGAGGATCGGGCCGCACGGGATGTCGTGCTGGTTGAAGATTTCCATGACCTCGAACTTGGTCTTGGTCAGCGTCCACGCTTCGATGATCTCGAAGCACTGGTCCAGCTTGGGTAACCGCACCTCGGGCGTCGCCCAGTGCGGCGCCGTGATCAACTCCGGCCGGCCGATGGTTTCCATCAGCGGCGCCCAGCCCTGCGGCTGGATGATGACGTAGATGTAGTCGTTGGGACCGCCCGGCGCACAGCGCACCATCCACCCCGGCTGGCCGCCCCCGGAGGCGTGGCCGGCGCGCGGCACCGCGGGGCCGAATTCGCCGTTCGGGAACTGCGGATATTCCTTGAGCGGCCCGCGCTGCAGGCGCTGCTGGTCGCGCAGTTTGACCC
>JACPJY010000103.1:0-13134 GCA_016187325.1 Rhodospirillales bacterium
CGCCGAGGCCGGGCGCCGACACCACCACCACCGTGTGCGCCGCCTGCACCACGTCGACCTCGTCCTGGCCGACGCCGACAGTCTCGACGAAGATCAGCTCGAAGCCGGCGGCGTCGAGCACGTCGACGGCCTCCAACGATGCCCGGGCGAGGCCGCCGAGGGCGCCGCGCGTCGCCATGGAGCGGATGAACACGCCGTCGTCGCCGGTGAGCTCGCTCATCCGTATCCGGTCGCCGAGGATGGCGCCGCCGGAGAACGGACTCGACGGGTCGATGGCGACGACGCCGACCGTGCGGCCTTGGGCGCGCACGGCCTTCGCCAGGCAGGTGACGAGGGTGGACTTGCCGCTGCCGGGGACGCCGGTGATGCCGACCACGTGGGCGCGCCCGGCCAGGCGGTAGATCTCGGCGAGCGCCTCGCGGCTCTCCGGCTTGGCGGCCTCGGCGAGCGAGATCATGCGCGCGATCGCCCTCGTCTCGCGCCTGAGCACGCCGGCGACCAGCGCCATCG
Source organism: Rhodospirillales bacterium (assembly GCA_016187325.1). Lineage (GTDB taxonomy): Bacteria > Pseudomonadota > Alphaproteobacteria > Rhodospirillales > Casp-alpha2 > JACPJY01. The sequence goes on from JACPJY010000103.1 coordinate 511, forward strand.
CCGGGTCGGGGTTCCTGGGAGACTTTTTGACATCGGGATTTTTGGCGGCGGATTTCCTGCGCGCCGTTTTCCTTTTGGCTTTGCGCGGGCTCATGAGGCGACCGTTTGCCTAAGGGATCGGAACAGGTCGCGGTCGTCGACGACGCGGCGGGCCTTGAAGTCGGTGCGCGGGATGACGCCGGCCGCCACCACTTCGACCCGGGCGCGCACGCCGAGGGTGCGGCTCAACGCCCGCTCGGCTTCGGCCTTCAGGGCGGCGGTGGCATTTTTCGCGTAAACCTGCTCCTTGGCGTCGATCTGCACCAGCAGCTCGTCCATGGCGCCGTCGCGGGTAATGACGATGCGGTGCTCGCCGCCGTAGCCGGCGAGCTGGTTAAGGACGCCGTCGATGGCGCTGGGATAGATGTTCTCGCCGCGGATGATGAACATGTCATCGATGCGACCGTAGATGCCGTTCGGCAGCCGCGGATAGGTGCGGCCGCACGGGTTGTCGCGGCCGTCCGTCCAATGGGTGAGGTCGCCGGAGACGAGGCGGATCATCGGCTGCGAGGTGCGCTCCAGATGCGTGTAGACCGGCGTGCCCTGCTGGCCCCAGCCGACGCGGCGGAAATTTTTCGGGTCGCAGACCTCGGCGTAGACCATGTCCTGCCACAGCAGCATGCCGTCAGTCTGCTTCGTGCCGGCACAATTCACCCACGGCGTCATCTCGGCCATGGAGCCGCAGTCGATCACCGGCGCGCCGTAGATGTCCTCGATGCGGGCGCGGACGCTCGGGATCGAGGCGCCGGGCTCGCCGGAGAAGAACAGGAGTCTCAACTTGAAATCGCGCGGATTTATTTTTTCCTCCCTCGCGACCTCGGCCAAGTGCAACGCGTAGCTGGGCGTGCCGTAGAACGCGGTCGGCGTCATCAGCTTCATCCACAACGCGGCGCGCGCCGTCATGCCGGTGGCGCCGGCGCCGAACGGGAAGCATTTGGCGCGCAGCCGTTCCGCCCCGGCGAGCGTCGCCCACGAGCCCATGTAGAGGCTGAACACGGCGCCGATGAACACCGTATCGCCGGGCCGGAGCCCCATCGCCCACATGACGCGGGCGTGGTTGTTGGCGATGGTTTGCCAGTCGTCGCGGCCGATGGCGAAGGCGGTCGGCCGCCCCGTCGTGCCCGAGGTGCCGTGGATGTGGTGGACCTCTGATTCAGGTATGCACAGGTAGTCGCCGAACGGCTGGGCGCGCTCTTGCGCGGCGCGCAGCTCTGCCTTGGTGGTCACCGGCACCCGCTCGAAGTCGTCGAGACTCTTTATATGGTCGGGGTGGACGCCGGCCTCGTCCCATTTCCGCTTGTAGAACGGCGCGCGGTCGTAGGCGTAGCGCATCACCTGTTGCAGGCGTTTCAGGATAGCGCGCTCGCGCTCGCCGGGCGCCATCGTCTCGCGCGTCTTGAACCCGTAGCGGCTTGTCGCGTCCGGCAGATAGCCGTCGTCGTAGGCCGGCGGGAACGACCAGGATTCCATGGATCACCTGCTCCTAGCGCTGGCCGGCGGCATATCGTAAGGCACCCCCACCCCATCCCTCCCCCATCGAGGGGGAGGGGGCAAGCACCGATTGTTGCCACAATTTCCCTCCCCCCTTGCGGGGGAGGGCCAGGGTGGGGGGTGACCCAGGCATTTCCAATTCCAGATCCTAGCGAGGCCCGCGTTCCGCGACAACGCGGCGCAGCGTCGCGACGATCGCGTCCGGGGTCGAGTCCTGCAGCAGCACCTCGGCGACGCCGCGCTTCTTCAGCTCTCTCACGTCGTCATCGGGGATGACGCCGCCGGCGACAACGGCGATGTCTTGGGCCTTTTCGTTCGCGAGCAGCCGCAGGATTGCCGGGATGATGGTCATGTGGGCGCCGGACAAGAGACTGACGCCGAGCACGTCGACGTCCTCTTGGACGGCGGCCTCGACCACCTCGGCCGGGGTACGGTGCAGCCCGGAGTAGACCACGTCCATGCCGGCGTCGCGCAGGCAGCGGGCGACCACTTTGACGCCGCGGTCGTGGCCGTCGAGGCCGACCTTGGCCAGCAGCACCCGGATCACTGGGGGGGCGGCCTTCGCTTTCGTTTTCGGCCCCGGCTTGGGTTTCGTCCTGGCCTTCGCCTTGCTCATCGCTTCGCCCCCGTCTTCGCCTCTCTGGCTCCCGGGGCGGCGGCGCCCTTTGCTCCCGGGGCTGCCGCCCCGATGGCGACCCTGTCGGCAGGCGGGCGGTAGCCATCGACGCGGCCGATGCCGGCCTCGAGATACCTTTGCGCCATCGCCCAGTATTCCGGCGGCACGTGGGCGATCATGTCTCGCTCCTGGTCGCCGCAGTCGCGGACGAAGCGCGCCGGCTTGCCCGCCCACAGTTGGCCGGCCTTCACCACCTTGCCGGGCGTAATCAGGCCGCCGGCGGCGACCATGGCGCCCGATTCCACGACCGCGCCGTCCATGATGCACGCCTGCATGCCGATGAAAGAGCGGTCCTCGAGCGTGCAGGCGTGGATGATCGCCGAATGGCCGATGGTCACGTCGTCGCCGATGAAGGTGCCGTACTTGCGGGAATCGACGTGGATGACGGTGGCGTCCTGGACGTTGACGCGGCGGCCGATGCGGATGACGTTCATGTCGCCGCGCACCACGCAGGCGAACCAGATGTTGGTCTCGGCGCCGATCTCGACGTCGCCGATGACGGTGGCCGTGGGCGCCAGGAACACGCCGGCGTCGATGGTGGGCCAGATGCCCTTGTAGGGCAGGATGTTGTCAGCCATCGGACGATTCCCTTGCCTCAGCCCCCGCGGGCGAGCCAGTAACGGAGCACGGCGCTGACCGTGCGCGGCCGTTCCAACGGCGCCAAGTGGCCGCAATCCTCGACCACCACCAGCGACGCGCGCGGAATTTCCGCCGCCATTTCCTCATGCAACGGCAAGGGCGTCAAGGCGTCCTGGCGGCCGCACAGGATAAGCGTCGGGCACGTGATCTTGCCGAGGTCGGCGCGCCCGTCGGCACGGCCGAGGATGGCGTGCTGCTGGCGGCGGTAGGCGTCGGGCCCGACGTTGGCGGCCGAGGCCTGGACGACGCCGACCAGCGCCTCGTCGGCCAGCCGATCATGGTGGATCAGCATCGGCAGCAGCCGCGTGGTGACGCCCTTGAAGTCGCCGTGCTCGAGCTGGCTCAGGAGCGCATAGCGGCGGCTGCGCTGCGCCTCGTCGTCGGTGCGCGACGAGGTGTCGATCAACGCCAGCCGCGTCACCCGCCCCGGCGCCTGGCGCATGATCTCCTGCGCCACGTAGCCGCCCATGGAGAGGCCGGCGAGGGCGAACTTCCCGGGCGCCGCCTTCAGCACCCGCGCCGCCATGGCGGCGATGGTGTCGTCGCGGGTCAGATCGGCGACGGTCGCGTCGGCGACGTCGGCGAGGGTCCGTGTCTGGTGCGCCCACAGCGCGGCGTCGCACAACAGCCCCGGCAGCAGGACTAGCGGCGTCTTTTTCGCTTTCGCCATCGCCCGGCCGTCACTTGATCATGGAAAGGAGTTCCTTGAACTCCGGCGTGCCGGCGCGGCCCAGCCATTCGAACACCACCATCTCGGTGGTGACGATGCCGGCGCCGGCGGCGCCGAGGCGGTCGAGGCAGGCCTTCTCGCTCTCCGGCGTGCGCGACGAGGTGGCGTCGGTGACGACGAAGATCTCGTAGCCCTGCTCCATCAGGTCGACGCCGGTCTGCATGACGCAGATGTGGGCCTCCATGCCGACGATCACCGCCTGGCGGCGGCCGAGCGCCTTGAAGCGCGCGGCGAACGGCTTCTCGTTCATGCAGCTGAAGTGCATCTTCTTGATCACCGTGCCGGCTTTCGCGAGCTCGCGCAGCTCCGGCACGATGTGGCCGAGGCCCTTCGGATACTGCTCGGTGAGCAGGATCGGGATTTTCAGCTTCTTGGCCGCCGTCATCAGGGTCTGGGTGTTGCGGATGACGCGGGCCGGCGCCTGCATCGCCGGCACCAGGCGTTCCTGGACGTCGATCACGATCAGGCACGACTGATCGGCCTTGATCAGCATCGGGAATACGATCAGGCACGACTGATCGGCCTTGATCAGCATCGGGAATGGCTCCTTTCGGGCGGCTGGCGACGGGTGGCGGGCGGTCGGTGCCACGCAACTGGCCGAAAAATGGTCCGATGGTCCGGAACGTTACCGGAATCCTGAGCCAGACTGTAATTCCTAGTGCCCATGTGAGCCATTCCGAATTATAGTATTTTAACTAGAAAACGGATGTATCAGGAATCCTTACAATTGTAGGCCGGATTATGGCGTACGATATTCTAAGCCACGTAAGATCGCTGGAAGAACTCCACCGTATTATCGAAGAGAATCCGGTTTCCGGCGCCTGGGAAGCCGAAAAACGTATTGTCACCGAGGTTCGCGCTGTCGTCGATAAAATCTCCAAAGACGCGGAAAAAGTAATAGCCCAAGTCTACAATGATGCCCATTCGACGGCGATCAAGTTAACACAGGAAGCGGAGCGCACTGTCCAAAGAATCAACAAAAATTCAGCGAGAATTGCGGCTGATTTCCTTCGCGACGCAGATGCGGCGGACGGTAGGAGCACCAAAGAAAACGCCCTCGCGGCCAGCAAAATCCTCAAGGCAGCCGAAAGGACGACCGCCGAGCTGAACCAAAGAGCGGAAGAATCGGTCTCCAGGATTACTAAAAAAGCAGAAGAAGCGGCTTTCAAGGTCAAACGAGCTGTCGATTCCGCGACCGGGCATTTGGCCGACGTCGAAAAAGACGTGGTAAAAAGAATTTCCAGGGCGGGAAAGGGTGCTACATCCAGATTCTCGGCTTCCGCGGCAAGCAATGGTCGGGATGAGGCGGCGGTTAAAGAGGCCCAGTTGGCGGCGGCAGAAGTCATCAAGAACCTCGCCCTGGCGGCGGATAGGGTGAACCTGGAAGCAAAGAAAGCCTCCGCCCAGCTTCAAGAAGCGGCCGAAGAAGCGTTAATTGCGGTGAGGAAGGCTGCCACCGAGGCGGCTAAATCGGTCCATATGTCGATTGACGACGCCAACGAAAAAATCCTGCAAGTCACCAGCGACGCGATCCGGGTGATAGTAGGCGAAGAAGAGGCGACCTTCTTCGACCTGAAGCCCATGAAGGAAAAATGGGCTAACCGGAAGTGGTAGCCATTGGCTAGAGCCGTCGGCCCGGATTCTCCCGGCCCCCGAATTGCGGCCGATCGGCGCCGGGCGGCCAAGATCGCCGGAATTCCGGTGGTTGCGGACGCGCTGGCGCCGGCTTCGGGCATTGACTTGGGCAGACCAACGCCTAAACTCCCGCCGAATTGACATATCTCTACAAAAACCGGGCGGCCGCACCTGCCCCCGCCCCGAAGATGCATCAAGAATGAGCTTCGCTGACCTCGGCTTGAGCGACGAAGTCCTGCATGCCGTCGCCGACGCCGGCTACACTGAACCGACGCCGATCCAGAAACAGGCGATCCCGCTGGTGCTGATGGGGCGCGACATCCTCGGCTGCGCCCAGACCGGCACCGGCAAGACCGCCGGGTTCACGCTGCCGATGATCGACATCCTGGCCTCCGGCCAAGCCAAGGCGCGGATGCCGCGTTCGCTGATCCTGGAGCCGACCCGCGAGCTCGCCGCCCAGGTGGCGCAAAGCTTCGAGACCTACGGCAAGTACCACAAGCTGACCAAGGCGTTGCTGATCGGCGGCCACACCATGGGCGAGCAGGTCAAGGTAATCGAGCGCGGCGTCGACGTGCTGATCGCGACGCCGGGACGGCTGCTGGACTTGTTCGGGCGCGGGCACCTGTTGATGCACGACGTCAAGATCCTGGTCATCGACGAATCCGACCGCATGCTCGACATGGGCTTCATCCCGGACGTCGAGAAGATCGTCGGGCTGCTGCCGAAGATGCGCACCACCCTGTTTTTCTCGGCGACCATGCCGCCGGAGATCCGCCGCCTCGCCGACAAGTTCCTGATCAACCCGAAGGAGATCCACGTGTCGCCGCCGGCGACGGCGGCCGAAACCGTCGTCCAGGGCATGGTCATGGTCACCCACAAGGACGGCCGCAAGCCCGGCGGCGGCCAGAAGGAGAAGCGGGCCGCGCTCCGCGACCTGATCCGCCGCGAGAACGTCAAGAACGCGCTGATCTTCTGCAACCGCAAGCGCGATGTCGACGTGGTCTTCCGGTCACTTCTCCGCCACGGCTTCGACGCCGCGCGGCTGCACGGCGACATGGCGCAGCCGGTGCGCACCGAGACCCTGGACAAGTTCCGCTCGGGCGCCATCAGGCTGCTGGTGTGCTCCGACGTCGCCGCCCGCGGCCTCGACATTCCGGCGATGAGCCACGTCTTCAATTTCGACGTGCCGACCCACGCCGAGGACTACATCCACCGCATCGGCCGTACCGGTCGGGCCGGCCTCGTCGGCCGCGCCTTCACCGTGGCGACGCCCCAGGACGGCAAATACATCGACGCCATCGAGCGGCTGACCGGCAAGAAGATCCCCGGTATCGCCCTCAAGGGCGCCGTCCCCGCCGCTCCCGTTGCCGGCGCACCGCAGGCAGCGGCGCCTTCGACGCCGACATCGGCGGCGACGCCATCGGCGGCGGCCGCGCCGACAACCACCGGGCCAGCGTTGCAGCCGTCAGCGCACCCGTCGCCGCAACAGCCGGGCGCGCAGGGGGCACCTGGGGCACCGGAGAAACATCGTCGCCGGCGGCGGCGCGGCGGCCGCGGGCGCCGTCGTGGCCAAGGTCAGCTGGGGGCTCAGCCCGGCGGGCAGCCGCAGCACGGTCAACAGCCGAGGCAGCAGCACGGGGAACAACAGCCTGGGCAACGGCAAGGCCAGCAGCCGGGACAGCAGCACGGACCGCAACCGGGGCAGCAGCCGCAACGCCACGACCAACCCCGCCACGGTCACGGGCAACAGCAGCCGCAGCAGCTCCCGCAGCATCGCGACCATGGCCACGGCCAAAGCCATGGTCACGGCCAGGGGCACGGGCATGGTCAAAGTCATGGCCACGATCACCGCCGCGACCATCGTCACGACCAGGGCCGCGGCGGCGGCAACGAGCCCAAGGTCAAGGGGCTCGGCGACCACATGCCGGCGTTCCTGCGCACCAAACCGCCGATCGACAGCGGCAAGAAGGACTGAGGCGCCACCATCCCGACTGCGTTCTCGACGGTGTGGACGCGTCTTATGAATTATTCCAATTAAAATCGAAAATCCGGCTCGCACTCTGACGGCCGGAAATCTTTTTGCTTAACCCAGGTCAATGCGCCTGCCGATCACCGGTCGCTACGGTGTGTGCTGCAAAAAGGCCAATCCTCCGGGGGAAGCGCTTTGGGAACGATTCGAGGTTACGACCGCGGCAAGCCCTCAACGGGTTCCGCCGTTGGGGGGCCATCGCGCAGCGTCGCGCTGTTCCCGCTCCAAGTCGTATCGTCGCTTGCCATGTCGGTCATGATGCGTCGTCACCCGTCCGTGTTCGAGCGTCTTTCGGGCTTGAGCCGGCCGACGTTTCTGATCGAGCCGCGGGAATTGCCGTTCGGCTTCCTGTTGCGTCCCGGCGAGGCCCGCCCCCGGCTCGAGATCGTCGCCGACCCCTCGGTCATACAACCGACGGCGCGCATCTGCGGATCGCTGAAGATACTGATCGAGCTGCTGGAAGGCCGGATCGACGGCGACGCCCTGTTCTTCTCGCGCGAGTTGACCGTGGAAGGAAGCACGGAGGCGGTGGTGGCGCTGCGAAACGCCGTTGACGGCGCTGGCGTCGACGTGGTGGCCGACCTGCTTTCGATCCTGGGTCCGCTTTCCAAACCGGCCCGGAAGATCGTCCACGCGGCCGGATCGGCGGGTGGGCGGATCGTGCATTTTCTCCATGCGGTGCGCAACGTCGCCGTGGCGTCCGCCACGCGCCGTCTCGATTCCCACGACGCCAAGCTGAGCGACATGGAACGGCGAATCGCGACGCTGGAAAGTCACGGCGCCCTGCGACGGAGGACTTCGAGATGACCGACGTCATGGAGCTGATCTGTCCGGCGGGCACGCCGGCCGCTCTTCGTTGCGCGGTGGACGCCGGGGCCGACGCGGTTTATCTCGGATTTCGCGACGCCACGAATGCCCGCAACTTTCCGGGGCTCAACTTCAACCCGGCGGAACTGAAGGAAGGGCTGACCTACGCGCACGAACGGGGCGCCAAGGTGTTCGTCGCGGTCAACACCTTTCCGGAAGCCGGAAACCCGGGCCCCTGGCGGCGCGCCGTTGATACGGCGGCGACGCTGGGCGCCGACGCCGTCATCGTCGCCGACATCAGCGTCATCGAGTATGTCGCCGAGAACTACCCGGATCTGCGTCGCCATTTGTCGGTCCAGGCATCGGCATCCACCGTCGAGGCGATCCAATTCTATCATCGCGAGTTCCGGATCAAACGCGTGATTCTGCCGAGGGTTCTGACGATCGCCGAGCTCGCCGCCCTCAACGACCGGGTTGAGGTCGAGACCGAAGTGTTCATTTTCGGCGCGATGGGCGTCATGGCGGAAGGACGCTGCTCGATGTCGTCGTACGTGACGGGGCTGTCGCCCAACCTGTGCGGCGTGTGCTCGCCGGCGAGTCACGTGCAGTTCGAGGAATACGGCGGCAAGCTGGTCGCCCGGCTCGGCCGGTTCACCATCAATGCCCAGCCCCGCAGCGAGGCGGCCGGCTACCCGACGCTGTGCCGCGGACGGTTTCGGGCAAATGGGCGCGAATCCTATCTTTTCGAGGAGCCGACCAGCCTGAATGCGGTCGAACTCCTACCTGCCCTGAAGAAGGCCGGGGTGCGGGCGCTGAAGATCGAGGGCCGGCAGCGCGGCCGCGCCTATGTCTCGGCCGTCGTCGGCGCATTCCGCCGCATCGTCGACGCCCTGGCGCGAAACGAGCCGATCCCCGCGGTCGATTTCACCGGCCTGGCCGAGGGCCATCACCAGACGCTCGGGGGATACCACAAGACATGGCATTGACGAGAGGCGGAAAAAAGAAGACCGCCGGAGCCGCCAAGGCGACGCTCACCCTCGGGCCGCTGCTTTTCAACTGGCCCGCGGCGAAGCGCGAGGATTTCTACTATCGGATCGCCGACGAGGCGCCGATCGACAGTGTCTGCCTGGGCGAGGTGGTGTGCGTGAAGCGCATGCCCTTCTTCGAATCCTCCCTGCCCAAGGTGGTCGAGCGCCTGGCGTCGGCCGGGAAGGAAGTGATCCTCTCGACGCTGCCGCTGATCAACCATCAGCGCGACATGGAGTTCGTGCGGGCAACGGTCGGCACTCCCGGATATGCCGTCGAGGCGAACGACGTCGCGGCGATTGAAATCCTGCGTGGGCACCGCCATTACCTCGGCCCTTACGTGAACGTCTACAACGAGGGAACGCTGCGTTACCTGGCCGCGCTCGGGGCGACGCGGGTCTGCCTGCCGGTCGAGCTTCCCGCGAAATCCATAGAAATTCTCGCGAAAACCGGGGCCGCCGAGATCGAAGTGTTCGCGTTCGGCCGTTTGCCGCTGGCGATGTCGGCGCGTTGCTTCCACGCGCGTTCATGCGGGCGTCACAAGGACAACTGCGAGTTCGTCTGCGAACGGGACCCCGACGGCCTGGTGGTGGATACGCTCGACCGTGAGCCCGTGTTCGCCGTCAGCGGCAGCCACATCCTGTCCCACCCGTGCGGCAGCCTTGTCGGCGAACTCGACGCGTTGCGAAGGATGGGCGTGCGGCGCTTCCGCTTGTCGCCGCACGACGTCGATATGGTCGCCGTCGCGCGGCTGTTCCGCGACGCGCTGGACGGGCGCCTGGAGGCCGGCTCGGCGAGCGCGCGCCTGGGTGAATTGGTTGGCGGAATGCCGTTTTGCAACGGCTTTTATTACGGTGCCGCGGGAGAGACGTTCGTCGAGCCTCCTCTCCGGGTATGACCGAAAGACGTTGTCCGCCGCAACGCCGGCAGCCGGTCAGCGGCCGCTGGACAGGATGCGGTAGGGACCGGCATCGGCCGGCGGGTACCAGGAAGTGTCGCGAGATTGTCAATGTCCGCAGGGACATTGGCATCGACTCGTCGGGTTGGTGTTTGTGCCAGCCGGTTTCACGATCCAACCGGCGCTTACGTTCTTCGCTAAATTGTCACACCCGGTATGATCCTCCCGGGCGCGCGTTTTTGACCTCGTTCGGCGGGTACTTGGCCCATTTGTCCTGGTAGTACTTGGCCCTCATGTCGCCGTCGGATAGTTTGTTGAAAGTCAGAAAGATGTTCCGTCTGCCCCTGTCGCTTGTGTTGGCCGGAGATCCGTGGGGCACGTAGGAATCGAAGAAGATGACGTCTCCAGGGTCGGCTTCGAGCAGAACGTAGTCGTCCTCGGGCTGATAGGGCGGATCGGCTTCGGACAGGCAACACCATTCCCCCGACATGAGCCGCTTCTCGTAATTCCCAGACTTCAGGAAGCTGAGCGCCGCATTCTCCATTCTGTTCTCGTCCACGGCGATGCCCATCGTGATATAGAAATCGCCGTAGGCGTTCCAGCCGGCGGCTTGGTCCTGGTGCAGCTTATCCGGCCGGCAGCCGGGTAGCTTGTAGTTGATCTTCTCCTTGAAGAGCACGGGCGGCTCGCCGAAGAGCTGGGTCAGGCATTCGATGGCTTTAGGCGGGAGAAGCAGCTTGGCGATCTCGCGGTTGTGGCCTCCCAGCACGTTCTCGATCCGCACCAGTATGTTTTCGCCGGTGATCGTGCTTTTCTCATAGTATTTTGCTTCCTGGTTTTCGCCGGGGTCTTTGTCTCGCAACTCATCCAGCCAGGCGGAAACCTTGTTCATCGCTGCTTTGTTGAAGAAGCCCTTCAATACGATGAATCCCCTATTCTCGAATTCTTTCGTCTGTTTTTCGCTGAGGAACATATTGCGTGCTCTCCCTTTCTATCGACATGTGCCGTGATTCCGCGTTTCCCGTTTGACGCGGGTTCCCGCCGCTAAGGCTTCGTGTCGTCGGGCATCGTCCATCATCAGGACCTTGACCTCTCGGTAGATCAGCACCCACGTGGCACTTCCGTCGGCGCGGCCGGCGTTTTCCAGTTCCATCGCCCGCTTCCTGGCTTCCGTAAGCGCATCTTTGCCGAACCGCTCGACGAATTTCCTGGCGGCGGGGAAAATTTTCGCGTGTTCGGTCATTCCTCTCCAAATCCCATTCCTGCGGCGTCCGGGTCAGGCCGCGACGGCCATCAATGCCTCGTTGATCCGCTTGATCTGGGCAGCGACTGAGATTGTCCGGACCGAGGTGATGTCGCACCCGCGATCCTCGAAGGCGTCCACGTCGGGATGCTTTTTCTGCCATTTCGCCACCGCCGCATCGCGTTCCCGTACCAGTTCCACGATCTGCGGCCGGAACAGACGCAGCATCGCGGTAACCCAGATGTTGACCGGCCAAGATGGCCAGGCGAGGTCCATCTCGAAGCGGTTCAGCATCTTGGTCACGTCGTCCGCCGTGTACCAGTTGTCGGCGGTGATCCAGCGGTTGGTCGTGAACAGGCGGATCGGAAATCCCGCTCGATTCATCGAGATGGCGATCAGGTGGCTGAGCTTGTCGTCGCGCTCAGTCATGAAGTCGGCTTCCGATTGCGGCACCGGGCGACAGTCTTCCGGCATTCCCTTCTCTCTCAGGAAGGTGTGGAAATGGCCGTGTTCTCCCTCCCGGTGAGAGTGGTAGTAGTACTGGGAATGGGTCTCGGGGTCATAGACATCGCCGGCAGGGTAGTGGTCGAATTCGTAGAACGTGCCCTGCCCGCGCAACACTTCCGCGACCACGTTGGAGCCGCTTTTCGCAAGCACCCGGTGGCATTCCAACACCCGTTCCCCGGCCGCGGCCATCGCCTCGAGTTCGGTTGCCGGCAGTTCCCGTAGATTGACCATGGGCGTCTCCTTAAATCCGTTTCGCAGTTCCGCCGTGCGGTTACAGCCGATGCAAGCGTCATATCCGCGTCACGATCCCGCGGCTGCCCGTTTTGCTTCCCGGCAATCAGTCACGGGCGATGATTCCAGTTAATCGGGTGGCCGCGACTTAACCGAGATCAATTTTGCTTTCGTTTCGAGATCACAATCCGTTGAACGCATATGGCAACCCGTTCGTTCTTCGCGGATGTGACCGCTGCCGTCAGAACCGGCACCGGGTATTCTATTTTTTCAAGGCGCAGGGATTGGCGCCCTTGGGCGCGCAGGGATTCATCCCTTTCGGCGCGCACGGATTAGCACCCATCTTGGCCGCACATGGGTTGGCCGGCTTGCTCGCCGCCGCCCGGAACGATTTTTGCAACTCGGCGGAATAAGCCGTCAATGCAGCCAGTTGCTTTGAATCCCAGGGCAGCGGCTTGGCTTCCAAGGGCACGACCATGCAGATTTGCACCATCTCATCGAGGTGAACCGATTTGACGCCGACCTTCTGTTTCGCCATCGCGACCTCATGCGGGAAGGGTTTGGCGAAGCTCGGCATGAAGCCGCCGACGTTTTCGTGACAATTGATGCAGGCCATGCCGTTGGTGCTGAGCTTCGTATCCCGGAACAGCTTCTCGCCCTCCTTGGCCAGCTC